>DATAVW010000187.1:0-19923 GCA_036267515.1 Rhizomicrobium sp. | reverse complement strand
CGCTCCGTGTTCCGTGATGTCAATTTTCGCGTACGCGGTGGGCACGCGCTGGTTGTGGAAGGGCCGAACGGCTCCGGCAAAACTTCGCTGCTGCGGCTGGTTGCCGGATTACTGCTGCCGGCGGCCGGCTCACTCTCCGTCTCTGATGGCAGAACGTCGACTGAGAATCGCGAAGAGCGGGGCAAATTCATTGGCTGGCTTGGACATCATGATGGCGTCAAACCGCAACTAACGCCGAGGGAATCCCTGCAGTTCTTTGCCCAGCTCTACCACGCGACAGCGAATGATATTTCTGCGCTGCTCGAAGCTGTCGGACTGAATCGCGCCGCCGATCTGCCATGCCAATATTTGTCGGCTGGCCAAAAAAAGCGCTTGGGGCTGGCGCGGTTGAAATTGTGCAATCGTCCATTGTGGCTGCTCGACGAACCGCTGGCCTCGCTGGATGCGAGTGGCAGATCACTGCTGCTCGATTTGCTCCGGAATCATCTTTCCGCAGATGGCATCGCGGTGATCGCCACCCACGATCCGCTCGGCCTGGAGGCCGACCGGCTGCAATTGGCATGAGCGCGTTCGCCGCTCTGCTGATGCGCGACGTGCGCCTCGCCGCCCGCGCCGGCGGCAGTGCGATGCTGGCATTGGTTTTCTTCGCGGCGGTGGTGACGCTTGTTCCCTTCGGGGTCGGCAGTGAAGCGAAATTGCTCGCGCGGATCGCCGGCGGCCTGGTGTGGATCGCGGCCGTGCTGGCAAATCTGCTGGCGCTCGATCGGCTGTTCCAGGCCGATTATGAGGACAGCAGCCTCGATCTGCTGGCGCTCAGTCCATTGCCCTTCGAAGGAATTGCCGCGGCAAAGATTGTCGCGCACTGGCTGACCACGGGATTGCCGCTGACGATCCTATCGCCCGTTCTGGCGCTGCTGTTGAACCTGCCGCCAAGCGCGTATGTGGCATTGGTTGTTTCATTGCTGATTGGCACGCCGGCGATCAGCGCCATAGGCGGGGTAACCGCCGCGTTGACCCTTTCCGTCCGCCGCGGGGGATTGTTGCTGCCGCTGCTGGTTCTGCCGCTGCTGACGCCGGTGGTGATTTTCGGCGCTGGTGCCGTGCTCGCAAAGCTGGACGGCATCGACAACGGGGCCATCTGGTTTCTCGCGGCCTTCTCCGTTGCCGCAGTGGTGCTGGCCCCCTTCGTCACGGCGGCGGCACTGCGCCTCAATTTGTCGGAATAGGACGATGCTTGCCGCCGTCTTTCGCAGGAACTAGAGCCAGACGATGTTCGGTTACGCCAATCCCAAGCGCTTCATGGAGCTGAGCGGCCGGATTCTGCCGTGGCTCGGAGCGGCAACCGCGCTCCTGTTCGCCATCGGCCTGTATCTCTCCTTCACCGCACCGCCCGATTACCAGCAGGGCGATACGGTGCGCATCATGTTCATCCATGTGCCCGCCGCCTGGGTGGCGATGATGGCGTATGGCTTCATGGCTTTGGCTTCCCTGATCGGGCTGGTGAACCGGCACCCGCTGGCCGATGTCGCCGCCAAACAGGCTGCACCGCTCGGGGCGCTGTTCACCGCGCTGGCGCTGATCACCGGTTCGCTGTGGGGGCGCCCGATGTGGGGAACATATTGGCAGTGGGACGGACGGCTGACCTCCTTTCTGCTGCTGCTGTTTCTCTACCTTGGCTACATTGCGCTGTGGAATGCGGTTGAGAACGAGGTGCGGGCCGCGAAGGCCGCCGCCATTCTGGCACTGGTTGGCGTGGTGAACTTGCCGATTATCGAGTTTTCCGTGCAGTGGTGGACCACCCTCCATCAGGGCGAGAGCATCCTGCGCAAAGGTGGCCCGCTGATCTCCGCCGTGTTTCTGTGGCCGCTGTTCGTCATGGCAGCGGCCTACACACTGCTGTTCTTCACCTTGCTGATTGTCCGCATGCGCACAGAAATACTCGAGCGGCGCGCCCGCGCTTCCGCTCTCGGGGCAAACGCCTGATGCCTTCGTTTCTCGCAATGGGCAAATACGCCGCGTTCGTGTGGCCGGCCTATGGCATCAGCGCCATCGGGATTATCGCCGCCATGCTGCTGACCTTGCGCGCCTACCGCCGCGCGAAGGCACGGCTCTCCGCAATCGAGCAGACCACGAAATGAAACGCCTGCTTTACGTTGTGCCGGTGATCGCATTCGGCGTGCTGGCGTGGCTGCTGTTCGACAGCCTGTATGCGCCGCCGCATGACCAGTTGCCCTCGGCGCTGCTGAACAAACCCGTGCCGTCCTTTTCGCTTCCCGCACTCGCCGGTACCGCGACGGGTTTTACCCGCGCTGATCTCGCCAGCGGTCACGTGACGGTGCTGAACGTGTGGGCGTCGTGGTGTGTGCCCTGTCGTCTCGAAGCGCCGGTACTCAATCGCATAAAGCAGCTCGGCGGGGTGGCTCTTTACGGTCTTGTCTATAAAGACAAACCGGAACAGGCGCGGCAATTCCTGCGTGAAAACGGCAACCCCTTTTCCCGGATCGATCTGGATTTCCGGGGCCGCGCGGCCATCGACTGGGGTGTCTATGACGTGCCCGAGACGTTCGTGATCGACGGTAAAGGCTTGGTGCGGCTGCGCTATTCCGGACCGATTACCGAAGATGTGCTGACAGACATGCTTCTTCCGGCCATTGAAGCGGCCGGAGCAAAGGCTGGACCCGCGTCAGGCTAGCGGTTGCGCTCTGCAGCGCGTCGCATCTTGCGCCGGAAAGCCGGGGCAGTGCTCCCCACCGTGGCTCCGGCGGAAGCGATGGCCGAAAGACACTTAAGGAAGCGCTGCCGCTCGGTGGGAGGCAGCGCGTCCAGCAAAGCCTTTTCGGCTCGTTCAGCCGCCGAACGCGCCGAGCGCAGCGCTTTGCGTCCAGACTGCGTGATCGCGACGGCGTTGGCGCGCAAATCCGTCTCCGTGCGCTTGCGGGTGATCAGGTTGCGCTCCAGCATGCGCCGCACCATCTCGGCCAAAGTTGAGCGATCGATCCCGGTCATCTCTACCAGCGCCGTCTGGCTCACACCGTCATTGTTGTCGAGTGCCAGCAGCACGGTCAGTTGCGACCGCGTCAGATCGCATCCCCCGGCTTCGCGCGCGTACAGATCTGCATAGAATTGTTCGCAACGGCGCATGAGATGCGACGGCGTCTCGGCAAGTTCGTGATTGCCGTTCGCCTGCCGCGGTGTTCTGGATGGCATGAAGGCACCCCTGCAAATTGTTCGCCGGACTCGTCTAACGCGGCCGTTCAGATAACGTCCTGAAATATCCCCCTGCGCACACCATCAACTATGATCGTCGGGCAGCGGATGAACACTAATGGAAAGCCGCGAGCCGCGACAACGGTCTGCGACCGAATCCGGCAAAAAAATTTTCTTGCATTGCACCAGAAAAACGAAGCCAACCCTGAGATCAGTGCCGGGCCGTACTCGGCTATTGCTGAGAATCTTCTTTCAATTCGTGCTTCAGCACCAGCGGCATCTGCGCCAAGGCAAACAGCATGATCAGGGGGATGATTCCGAACACCTTGAATTTCACCCAATCTGCTGTCGGCAGATTGCGCCAGACAATCTCGTTCAGCACCGCGAGCGCCAGAAAGAAGAACCCCCAGCGCCAGGTGAGCTTCCGCCAGCCTTCTTCGCGAAGCTCGAATGCGGCAGAGAAAACGTATTTCACGAAAAGCCGTCCAAATGCCAAGCCGCCAAGCAGCGTAAAGCCGAAGAAGGCGTACAGCACCGTCACCTTCATCTTAATGAAGGTGGCGTCTTTCAGATAAAGCGTGAGACCGCCAAAGATCAGCACCAGAACCGCGGTGAACACGGGCATTGGTGAGAAGCGCCGCTCGATTCCATAGCCGATGCCAAGAGCGACCAGAATTGCGAGCATAAACACGCCCGTCGCGACGAAAATGCCGCCCCATTGAAACGCCAGGAAGAAGATCAGCAGTGGCCCGAGATCAAGGCCAAGCCGCATCAACGGAGTAATTTTCCTCGGCGCAGGCAATGCAGCATTCATTTCGCACCTGTCAGAAGATTGGCGAATTTTCTGGCGTCGAAGACCTGCAGGTCATCCGCCTGCTCTCCCACGCCAATGAAGTGAACCGGCAGACTGAACCTGTCTGCCAGGGCAACAAGAATGCCGCCTTTCGCGGTTCCGTCCAGCTTGGTCATGATCAGGCCGGTCAACGGCACAATAGACTGGAATGCTTCCACCTGAGCGATCGCGTTCTGCCCGGTGGTCGCGTCCAGCACCAGGATAACCGCGTGCGGAGCGCTGGCGTCCACTTTCCGGATGACACGGGCAATCTTTTCCAGTTCGGCCATCAGCCCAGCCTTGTTGTGCAGGCGGCCGGCAGTATCGATGAGGAGCACGTCAGCGCGGGCAGCTTGCGCCTTTTCCAGCGCCTCGAAAGCAAGGCCTGCCGCATCGGCACCTGCCTCGCGCGCCACCACTTCCGCACCGGTGCGCTCACCCCATATCTGCAGCTGCTCGATGGCGGCGGCGCGGAACGTATCGCCGGCCGCAAGCACCACCTTCCTTCCTTCGCGCGCGAAGCGCAGCGCGAGCTTGCCGATGGTGGTCGTTTTTCCCGTGCCGTTCACGCCGGCAACGAGAATGACGAAGGGCTTGTTCGCAGAATTAACCGTAAGCGGTTTTTCCGCCGGCTTGAGCGCCCGTAGCATTTCATCGGCCAGGACACGGCGCAGTTCGGCTTCGGAAATCAGCCAGTCGAAGCGTTCCCGCCCGATAGTTTGCGAAATTCGCGATGCCAGTGACGCGCCAAGATCTGCGCGCACGAGCGCTTCCTCCAGTTCCTCGATTGTCTGCGCGTCCAGCTTTTTGTGCGTCAAGACACCAGCCAGATTGTCGGTCAGACCGCCGCTGGAGCGTGAAAGACCTTCCTTCAGCCGCTCGAACAGGGTCGGCGGCGGAGGCGCTTCGCCGAATGTCCTCATTGAAGGGTCGCGATCAGATGCGTTGCCGTTGCGCCGGTGATCCGCGCTGAGACAAATGAACCCGGCTTGGCGGTGCCCTCGATTTCCGCTTGCGCGAAACAAGCGGTGCGCCCCATCCCGGGCTTTTCGATCAGCACAGATTGCAGTGTGTGCACAAGCGATTGCAGGCGGCCGGCCAGCGCCGCGCTGCCCATTTGGCGCAAGCGTGCTGCGCGTTCCTTGACGACCGGCGTTGGCATTTTGGGCATGCGCGCGGCGGGCGTGCCGTTCCGCGGACTGAACGGAAACACGTGCAGATAACTCAGTCCCGCATCGTCCACGAGCCTCACGGTGTTCTCGAACATTGCCTCGGTTTCGGTGGGGAAGCCGGCGATCAGGTCGGCACCGAACGCTACATCCGGACGCAAGCGCCGAACTTCGTTGCAGAACTTCACCGTATGCTTTCGCGAATGGCGCCGCTTCATGCGCTTGAGGATCATGTCGTCACCGGATTGCGCGGAGAGATGGAAGTGCGGCGCGAGCCGCTCTTCGTCCGCAATGAGGCGCATCAGAACAGGATCGGCTTCAATGGAATCGATGGAAGACAGGCGCAAGCGCCGCAACTCCGGAACCTGCTTCAGGATCTTCTCGCACAATTGCCCAAGGCTGGGCGTTGCCGGCAAATCAGCCCCGTAGCTGGTGAGATCAACCCCTGTCAGCACGATTTCGCCGTAGCCGCATTCATGAAGCCTGCGCGCTTCTTCCACCACCGCGCCCATGGGAACGCTGCGGGAGTTTCCGCGCCCATAAGGGATAATACAGAAGGTGCAGCGATGATCGCAGCCGTTCTGCACCTGCAGGAATGCCCGCGCGCGCCCTTCAAACGAATCGACGAAATGCGATGCAATCTCGCGCACCGCAAAGATATCGTTGACGCGCACGCGTTCGGCTTCGGCAACACCGAAATCCGCATAGCTCTCGCTCCGCAACTTTTCCTCATTGCCCAGCACGAGATCCACTTCCGGCATTGCGGAAAAGGTTGCGGGTTCGATTTGCGCCGCGCAGCCCGTTACGATGATTTTCGCGCTCGAATTGCTCCGGCGTGCTTTCCGGATGGCCTGCCGCGATTGCCGCACGGCCTCGCCAGTGACGGCGCAGGTGTTAACGATGACGGCGTTCTCGAGCCCGGCAGCCGCAGCATGGGTGCGGATGGCCTCAGATTCATAGGCGTTGAGCCGGCAACCGAAGGTAATGATTTGCGGCGCGCTCAAGCCAGCGCTCCCAGATCAATTTCGCCGCGAAAGCTCAAGGCTGACGGTCCGGTCATGAAGACGGGCTCATCGCCGCCCTGCCATTCGATGGTGAGCATTCCGCCATCGAGCATAACCTCTACCTTCTTGCCGCAAAGGCCGCGCCGCTGGGCGGCCACCGCCGATGCGCAAGCGCCTGTGCCGCAGGCACGCGTGATTCCTGCGCCCCGTTCCCATACGCGCATGCGCAGGCGATCCGACGCCATGATCTCGACGAACTCCACATTTGTCCGCTCGGGGAACATCGGATGATGCTCGATGCTCGGCCCCAGTTCGCTGACCGGTGTTGTCTCGGCGTTCTGCACGAAAACCACAAAATGCGGATTGCCCATCGAGACTGCAGAGCCCGCAATCCCGCCTACTCCCTTCCCATCATCAAGGGGAATCGTGAAGGCGCTGGTATCCATTTCATGCGCCAGCGGAATGTCACGCCAGCCGAAGCGCGGTGCGCCCATATCCACCGTAACCTGGTCGTGAGAGGCGCTGCACATCAGCGGCCCACCTTCAGTGTCCAGCCGAACAGAATCGCGCCCCGCCTCCTCCATCAAAAGATGTCCAACGCAGCGAGCCGCATTGCCGCAGTTCTCCACCTCGCCACCATCGGCATTGTAGATGCGCATCAGCGCGTCGGCGCCATTCGCACTGTTCTCGATCACAATCACCTGATCGCAGCCGACACCCAGCCGGCGGTCGGCGACCGCACGGGCCTGCGCCGGGGACAAGGAAACCGGCAGCTTTCGCGCATCGAAGACGACGAAATCGTTTCCGAGGCCGTGCATCTTGAGAAAGGGCGTCATCGCGCGGCTATATAGGGCCGCAGGCTTCCATCGGCCAGCGCAATTGACGATTCATCGGAATTGTCGGGTAACTGGGCTGCATATTGGGTGAACAGCGATGAAATTGTGGATTCTGGCATTGGTTTTGGCTGCGGCAGCGGCGGTGGGATGGGAGGCCGCGGCCGACAACGTTGCGGGCGACAACGATCCTTATCTCTGGCTTTCGGACATCCACGGCGCGAAAGCGCTGGACTGGGTGAAGGGGCAGAACGCCCAGAGCGACGCCGCGCTAAAGGCCGATCCTGGTTACCGCAAAGACTATGACAGGCTGCTGCAAATCCTGAATGCGAATGACCGCATTCCGCAGCCGGACCTCGTCGATCATCAATGGGTGTTCAACTTCTGGCAGGATGCCGATCATGTGCGCGGACTTTGGCGGCGTACCACGGTTGCCGACTACGCGCAGCCCAGTCCGAACTGGCAGGTGTTGTTCGACGTCGACAAATACGACCACGACACCGGCAAGAATTGGGTGTGGCAAGGCGCAGACTGCACGCCGGGTTTCACCCGGTGCCTGGTGTCGCTTTCACCGGGCGGCACCGATGCGCATGAGGTGCACGAATTCGATCCCAAGGCCGGAAAATTCGTGGACGATGGCTTTTCGCTGGCCGAAGCGAAATCGCAGGCCCGCTACCTCGACTCCATCACCGTGCTGTTCGCAACCGATTTCGGCCCCGGCACAATGACGTCCTCGTCTTATCCGCGCATCGTGAAGCTCTGGCACCGTGGCGAGCCGCTTTCGGAGGCGAAAACGGTTTATGAAGCCAAGCCTGACGATGTCGGCGCAAATGTCCTGGTGTTTCACCGGCCGTATGGTGTTGTCCCGCTGATCCAGCGCCAGATCACTTTCTTCACCGCCGATTATTACTTTGTGAAAATCGACGGCAGCGTAGAGCAGTTGCCGATTCCGCGGGGCGCCGAAATCAAGGGCGTAACACAGGGCCAATTGATCTTCACCTTGCGCGATGCGTGGAAGCCGGCGGGCGGCAAGACAATCGCGAAAGGCTCATTGGTGGCGTTTCCCGTTCTCACCTTTATCCAGACGGGAAAAATGCAGCCGGTCGCCGTGCTCTACACGCCTGGACCGCACGCGATGATCTCGGAGAGCGTGTCTGCGGGGCAAAATGCCGTATTCGCGCCGATCTACGAGAACGTCATCGGCTCGATTCACGAGTTCCGTTTTGCGGATGGGAAATGGCGGCAAAGCGTGCTGCCGATGCCAAAACAAGGTTCGACCGAAGTGGTCGCTGCCAATGAATGGGGGCCGGAAGCCTATTTCACCTATGAGAGCTTCACCCAGCCGCCAACACTCTATGCGTACGACAACACGGGCGCGCCCAAAGCGATCAAATCGGAGCCGGCACGCTTCGATGCGTCCAATCTGTCGGTGGCACAGAACTGGGCGACGTCCGCCGATGGCACCAAAGTGCCCTATTTCCTCATCCGGCCGAAGGACGCGCAAGGGCCTGTCCCCACCATCCTCTACAGTTATGGCGGCTTCGAACTGTCGCTGAATCCCTGGTACTGGAACGACGGCCATCGGCCCATCTATCCGGGCGAGCCGTGGTTCTCGAAGGGAGGCGCGATCGCCGTTGCCAACATCCGCGGCGGCGGCGAATTCGGCCCTGCATGGCATCAGGCTGCGCTGAAGGAACATCGCCAGCGCGCCTTCGATGATTTCGCGGCCGTCGCGAAGGATCTGGAACGACGAACTCTCACCACCCCGAAGCAACTCGGCATTGTGGGCGCGTCGAACGGTGGCGTTCTCACCACCGTAACGATGACGCACCATCCGGAATTGCTTGGCGCTGTTGTTGTTCAGCGGCCGCTGATCGACATGCTGCGCTACACGCGGTTCGGCGCTGGTCAATCATGGGTGGACGAATATGGCGATCCGGCCAATCCTGCGGATCGCGCATGGCTGGCGAAATATTCCGCCTATCAAAATGTGCAGCCGGGCGTCACATACCCGCCGGTGCTCTTCATCACCGAAACCACGGATGACCGCGTGACGCCGATCTGGGCGCGCATGATGGCGGCGAAGATGGAAGCGCAGGGCCACGACGTGCTGTTCAACGAGGCGGCGGAAGGCGGCCACGGCCCCGGCGCCACCCACGCCGAGGAAGCCGAATATTGGGCGCTCTCCTACACCTTCTTCCGGCAAAAGCTGGGATTGGGTGGCGCCGCAGCTGCTGATGCCGCAACACGCACAAATTCCGCACCCGAATAACCAACTACTCCAGTGCGCACGCTCATCATCATTGTCATCGGCCTTCTGATCGCAGTCGGATTGCCTGAGATCCCGATCAACGGGTTCGTGGCCGCGCGAACGACAATGACGGGACACCTCGAGCGCGAGGCGTTCTTCTGGATCGTCACCGCAATTCTCATTGCCTACGTCCTGCTGGTTGAAAGACGGTCTCTCACCTCCATTGGATTGAAACGGCCAACCTGGAAAAGCCTGGTTATCGGAATCGCCGCCGGCATTCTGCTGGTCGCAGGATTCATGGCCATTTTCACAATCGTGATGCCGGCTCTGCACCTCAAGATGAATACGAGCGCAATGGCCGGGTTGATGCACACCCCTCTGTGGTTCCGCTTCATCCTCGTCACACGCGCTGCTGTGTTCGAGGAAATCGCTTATCGCGGCTATTCCATCGAGAGGACGCAAGAGCTGACTGGAAGCCGCGTTTTCGCCTTCCTGTTTTCCGTGGCTGCTTTCACCTACGCCCATGTCGGATATTGGGGCTGGGCATCGCTGCTCATTCCCGCGTTCGGCGGAATTGTTCTTGCAGCACTCTATCTTTGGCGCCGTGATCTCTCCTGCAACATGATCGCCCATTTCATCGCCGATGGTGCCGGCTTTCTGTTCGGGGGGTGAACGCGTTGAGGCCCCCGCGATAGAACTCGCAATTAGGTTTCGGTTAATCCAATTCGCGCGACATCACCAAACACTCCTTAACGATCGCCCGCTAGATTGGGCGGCGCTGAACGTCGGGGTCTCCAATGGACGAACACATCGCAAATCGCGAAATGCTGATGGCAGGCGCGTTCATCGCGCTGACGATCTGCGCGCTGATTTGGCAGGTCTTGCGCACGTTAAGCCGCGGCGCGTTGGACGCAACCAGCGTGGTCCGGCTGGCGTGCGGTGTCTTCACGCTCGGCATCATGCTTTATGTTGGGCACACCATGTTGTCGATGTGGACATGATGGTTCGAGCCGTCGGGTAATTGTTCAGGTCGATCCGCCTGAACGATTGATTGACTTGGTTGCCTGCCTCACCTAAATCCCCCCCATTCCGGAAAGCCTCATGACTTTCCGGTCGCCGGCTTGGCCGGTGATCGCCCTCAGGCAGCGCAGGTGCGCCCCCTGGGGCGCTTGTGCTTTAGCTATCCTCCCCCGCAGGCGGGGGAGGATAAGCGTGCATCGTCTGCGATGAGCCGGCGATCTTGTTGGAGAAAATATGTTCGACAGCCTGACGAACCGCCTATCTGAAACCTTCGACCGCCTGCGCGGGCGCGGGGCACTAACGGAAGCCGATGTCGATGAGGCGATGCGCGACATCCGTACCGCGCTGATCGAAGCCGATGTGGCGCTGCCGGTCGTCAAGCAGTTCGTCGACAGCGTACGCCCGCGCGCCACCGGGGCGGACGTCATCCGCTCCGTCACGCCCGGCCAGCAGGTCGTCAAGATTGTCCACGACGTGCTGGTTGAAACGCTGGGCCAGGAATCCGCAGGCCTCGATCTCGGCTCGCCGCCCTCGCCCATCCTGATGGTGGGCCTGCAGGGCTCGGGCAAAACCACCACCTCCGCCAAGCTCGGGCTCTTGCTGCAAGGCAAAGAGAAGAAGCGGGTGTTGATGGCGTCGCTCGACGTGCGCCGCCCCGCCGCCATGGAGCAGCTGAAAATTCTGGGCGAGCAGGCAAACGTGCCCACGTTACCGATCGTCGCCAACCAGACGCCCGTCGATATCGCGCGGCGCGCGATGGCCGCGGCCCGTGTCGGCGGCTACGACGTTCTGATCCTCGACACCGCCGGCCGCCAGCACATCGACGAACAGCTGATGGCGGAGGTGGCGGCGGTGCGCGACGCCACCAAGCCCCACGAAACCATTCTCGTCGCGGACAGCCTCACCGGGCAGGACGCGGTGAACATCGCCAAGAGCTTCAACGAGCGCGTGCCGCTCACCGGCATCATTCTCACGCGCGCCGACGGCGATGCCCGTGGCGGCGCGGCGCTCTCCATGCGCCAGGTTACCGGTGCGCCGATCAAGTTCCTCGGCGTGGGCGAAAAGCTTGATGCGCTGGAGCCGTTCCATCCTGAGCGCGTCGCCAACCGCATTCTCGACATGGGCGATGTGGTCAGCCTGGTCGAGAAGGCTGCCGAGGTTCTCGACAAGGACAAGGCCGAGAAGCTCGCTGCGAAAATGCGCAAAGGCGAGTTCGACATGAACGATCTCGCCGAGCAGCTGCGCCAGATGAAGAAAATGGGCGGCATGACGGGCGTGCTGTCGATGCTTCCCGGCGTCGGCAAGGTGAAGGATCAACTCGCGCAAGCCGGGCTGGACGACAAGATTCTCACCCGGCAGGAAGCCATCATCTCCTCGATGACGCGCAAAGAGCGCGCCAACCCGGATGTGCTCAACGGCTCCCGCCGCAAGCGCATCGCGGCCGGCGCGGGCGTGGAAGTGAGCGAGGTCAACAAGCTCATGAAGATGCACCGCTCCATGGCCGATGTGATGAAGGCGATGAAGAAATCCGGCGGCCGCCTGCCGGCCGGTTTGGCCGGCATCATGGGCGGCGGCGGCATGCCCAATCTACCGCCTGGCGCATTCGGCGGCCGGCGATAGTCAACATCAGAACCTTGCGAAGGAGAATTCTATGTCATTGAAAATCAGGCTGGCGCGCGGCGGCACCAAGAAGCGCCCGCATTACGGCATTGTTGTCGCGGATTCGCACAGTCCGCGTGACGGCCGCTTCATCGAGAAGATCGGCTTCTACAATCCGCTGCTGCCGAAGGATCACGCGGATCGGCTGAAGCTCGATCTCGAGAAGGCGAAGGCGTGGATGGCCAAGGGCGCCACCGCAACCGATCGCGTGCATCGTTTCCTGGCCGATGCAGGACTGGTGAAGCCGCTGCAGAAGAGCAATCCGCAGAAGATGCAGCCGAAGAAGAAAGCGCAGGAACGCGCGGCCGCGGCCGCCAAGACCGCCGAAGCCCCAGCCGCGTAAGCGGCAGCAAAAACGCTTGCTCGGGCAGCATGGCTGTGTCAGCCTATGTGTGGAGGTCTACACATGGCTACGAATCTAGCGATTGATCCGAAGCTGATCGAAGAAGCCGTCGAGGTCAGTGGCGAGCCCACGAAGAAGGCTGCAGTGACAAAGGCGATCGAGGAATTCATCGCCCGCCACAAGCAAAAGCGTCTACTCGATCTTGTCGGCAAGCTCGATTGGGATCCGGACTACGATTACAAGAAGGAGCGCGGCCGCTCGGACAAAAAGCTCGGTTTCAAGTGAGTCTGTTTCCGGACACTAACGTCTGGTCACTGACTTTCCGCCGAGACGAGCCGCAGAGCGAACCGCAAGTGCTCGCGCTCATCAACGCATTCCGCGGACGTGACACGATTCATACCACCGGGCTCGTCCTGCAGGAGTTGCTGCAAGGGTTCGCCGGACCGAAGAATCGCACTCAGATATTGGAGAGATTTGCTGCGCTGCCCTTCCTGATCCCCGAAAGGCACGATCACATCGAGGCGGCCGAATTGCGCAATCGCTGTCGTAGAGCCGGTGTACAAATCGAGACTGTCGATGCACTGCTTGCGCAACTCTGCATTCACCACGACCTGACGATGCTCGCCACAGATCGTGATTTCGTTCACATCGCGGGACACTCAGCGCTGAAATTGTGGAAAGCGTGATGGCCAAAGACGTTCTGCTTGGCGTGGTGATCGGCGCGCAGGGGTTGAGAGGCGAGGTGAAGGTAAAGACCTTCACCGAAAGGCCCGAAACCCTCGGCGCCTACGGTCCGCTGCACACGAAGGATGCGCGCAAATTCCAGGTGCTGACTGTGCGCGCAGGCAAAGGCGCGGCCACCGTGCAGCTCGAAGGAATCACCAGCCGGGAAGCTGCGGAAGCGCTGAAAGGCATCGAACTCTTCGTGACGCGAAGTGCGTTGCCGCCCGGCGGGGAGCACGAATTCTACCATGCGGATCTTATCGGCCTGCGTGCAGAAGACACCGAAGGACGCACCATCGGCAAGGTGGTTGCGATCCACAATTTCGGCGCGGGAGATGTGATCGAGATCGAACGTGAGGACGGGCAGGGCACTGTGCTGATGCCGTTCACGCGTGAGGTTGTGCCCAACATCGACATTTCGGCAGGCCGCGTTGTCATCGCCGCCCCGGAAGAGGTGGAAGCGGAAACCAAAGGCAGCGTGGAGTGACGTGGCGGGCGAGTGTGCTGACCTTGTTTCCGGAGATGCTTCCTGGGCCGTTGGGTTCTTCGCTGATCGGCAAAGGGCGCGAAAAGAATCTCTGGTCGCTTGAGGTGCGGGACATCCGCGAGTACGGGCTCGGCAAGCATCGGACGGTCGATGACACGCCGGCAGGCGGCGGCCCGGGCATGGTGATGCGCACCGATGTGGCGTGTGCCGCCATCGATGCCGCTCGCCAAGCCAATCCCAATGTGCCGGCGGTTTATCTCACGCCACGTGGTGCGCCGCTGTCGCAGGGGCGGGTGCGTGAGCTCGCCAAAGGCTCCGGCGTCATCGTGCTCTGCGGGCGATTCGAAGGGCTGGACCAGCGCGCCATCGAAGCGCGGAGCCTCGAGGAAATCTCCATCGGAGATTTCGTGCTGGCTGGGGGAGAAATCGCCGCCATGGCGCTGATCGAGGCCTGCGTTCGCCTCATTCCCGGTGTTTTGGGCGACGAACGCTCGCCCGCCGACGAGAGCTTTTCCGCAGGCTTGCTCGAATATCCACAGTATACGAGGCCCCAGAGTTTCGAAGGCCGGAACATCCCCGGCGTCCTCACCTCCGGCAACCATGCAGAAATCGCCAAATGGCGCCGAGAGCAGGCGGAAAACCTGACGAAATCCCGCCGTCCGGATCTCTGGGCCCTCTATGAAAAACGTAAGCCATAGGCTATAGCCCCGCGCTTCCAGCGCGCATTCAGGCGAAGTGGGCACCGGTCCGCCGCCCCGAATGCGCGCCAGCAATAACCATCCGCCCGCGGAGAATGAACCCATGAACCTGCTGAAACAGCTCGAAGCCGAGCAGATGAAGGCCGTCCGCGGCGGCAAAGGCCTGCCGGAATTCCGTCCCGGCGACACGCTGAAGGTCAACGTGAAAGTGGTCGAGCAGAGCTGGGACGAAAAGGCCAAGCAGACGAAGACGCGCGAGCGGCTGCAGGCCTTCGAAGGCGTGTGCATCGGACGTCAGGGCGCAGGCGTGAACGAGAGCTTCACCGTGCGAAAGATTTCGTATGGCGAGGGCGTGGAGCGCGTGTTCCCGGTCTACTCGCCGCTGGTGGATTCCGTTCAGGTGGTGCGCAAGGGCCGCGTACGCCGCGCGAAGCTTTATTACCTGCGTGGACGCCGCGGAAAGAGCGCGCGCATCACCGAGCGCGTGGAGCGTGGCGGAGAAGAAGGCGCAGCGCCCGAAGCCGCTTCTTAAGACCAGTCGGCGGTCGCGTTTGCAGCAACGGGCGCACGCGACATGACCACCATCGCAAACATCTTTATCGGGCCGGATAAGCTGCTGCGGCCGCACTGGCGCGCGATTCTTTATTTCCTGCTTACCTTCCTGGCACTGCCGTATCTTCTGAATCCCGCGGCGATCGCGATCTTCCGCTGGTCAAACATGCGCGAAGCGCTGACGCCCGGCGCGACCGCCTTTGGAGAGGGGGAAAATTTCCTCATCGCGCTGATCGCGACGGGCCTGTTCGCCTGGTACGAAGCTCGTCGCATCGACAGCTACTTCATGCCGATCGGTTTGGCGTTGAGCCGCCGCACATTGGAGGGTGTTGCAGCGGGCGTGGTGCTGGCGGGTGGCGTTGGCCTCGGCATGATTGTGCTGGGCGGTATGCAGATACATGGCTTGGCGCTCGGTGGCAGCGCGCTCGTCACCTTCGCAATCGCGTGGGCACTTGCCATGGTGCTGGTCGCCGTTGCCGAAGAATTCTGGTTCCGCGCCTATTTCCTCGAGACGTTGTGGAAAGCGATCGGCTTCTGGCCAGCCAGTCTCATTATCGCGGCAGTGTTCGCGGGCATCCACTTCTTCTTCAAGGCCGGCGAAAATGTGTGGGATGTGATCACGCTGGTCTGGTTCAGCCTGCTCATCTGCTATTCGGTGCTGAAAACCGGCAATCTGTGGTTTGCGGTGGGGCTGCATTTCGCTTTCGACTTCATGCAGTTCTTTGTCATCGGCACACCGAATGGCGCGCTGGTGCCGCAGGGGCGATTGCTGGACGTGACCTTCACCGGTCCCGCCTGGCTCACCGGCGGCGTGCTGGGCACGGAAGCAAGTGTGCTGATGTACCCCCTGCTTGCGCTGGTGACGTTCTACGTGTGGTGGCGCGATCCGCCCGCCGATCCGGACAAGCTGCCGGCCTGAACGGCGACGGAGGGGGAACATGGTCGGCAATCTCGTCACGGCGTTCATGACCCTGCTGGTCACCATCGATCCCATCTCGAATGTGCCGGTGTTCCTGGCGCTCACCGGCGGCAAGAGTTCGCAGGAGCGCCTCCGCATTGCATTGCGCGCCTGCGTCGTCGCCACCCTCATCCTGCTGTTCTTCCTGGCGGTGGGGCAGATCGTGATGGAGGCGATCGGCATTTCGCTGAATGCGTTTCGTCTTGCCGGTGGTGTGGTGCTGCTCAGCCTCGGCCTGAAGATGCTGTACGGCGAAGTGGGCGCGGGCGATGGCAGCGCACCGCCATCGGGAGATGTCAGCGTCTTTCCGTTGGCGACGCCGATGATGGCGGGTGCGGGTTCAATCACCGCCGTTGTCGTGCTCACCGACAATTACAAATATTCCATCCCCGAACAGGCGGGCACCGCGGCGATGCTGTTGCTCGTGATGGGCATCTGCTTCGCCTGCCTCGCCGTTGCACAGGCCATTCGCCGGTTGATCGGCGACACCGGCACCAATGTGATCAGCCGGGTGATGGGCATCGTTCTCGCGGCGCTGGCGATGCAAACCATTGTCAACGCGGTGAAGGACATTCTCCCCGCCGGCACGATTCCCTAGGCTCGACTTTTCGTTTCATCTTCACCTTGAGGGAAGGTGAGGCAGTTGGTGCGACAGCAATTTAAGGTCGAAATTATGAGCCCGCGGAATTTCGACAAAAAATCTGGCCTCGCTTTCATCGTGGCCTTCGGCATCGTCAGCCTGTTCGCCGACGCGGCCTATGAAGGCATGCGCGGCATCACCGGGCCATATCTCGCCCTGCTGGGCGCCAGCGGCACGGCGGTGGGGATCATTGCCGGCAGCGGCGAGCTGTTCGGCTATGTGCTGCGCCTGGCTTCGGGGCGATTGGCGAGCCGCACCGGCGCCTACTGGGCGATCGCGCTCGCGGGCTACGTGGTGCAGATGGCGGCCGTGCCGATGATGGCGCTGGCCGGCGCGTGGTGGGCGGCGGCGCTCCTCATCATTCTGGAGCGCACCGGCAAGGCGATCCGCAACCCCGCCGCCAATTTCATGACGAGCCGCGCGGGCGAGCAGATCGGCCAGGGGTGGGCGTTTGGGCTGCATGAGGCGCTGGATCAGGCGGGCGCGTTGGCTGGCCCGCTGATCACCGCGCTGGTGCTGGCGCACCACGGACAATACGCGCATGCCTTCGCCTGGCTCGGCATCCCCGCGGTGTTGACCTTGCTCTCGGTGTTCGCGCTGCGGCTGCGCTTTCCGTACGCGGGCGAACTGGCGAAGCGAAAGCACGGCGCGGAAACCGACGGCCGGCTCTCGCGCGCCTTCTGGCTTTATGCCGCGAGTGCCGCGCTGGTGGCCTTTGGCTTCGCCGACTGGCCGCTGATCGCCTACCGCTTCCAACAGGCGCATGTGGTGAGCGCGCCAACGGTGCCGATCCTCTATGCCGCGGCGATGGCGACCTCGGGCGCGGGCGCGCTTGCGCTCGGGCGATTGTTCGACAGGCGCGGCTTTATTGCGCTGCTGCCGGGAATTCTGCTTGCCGCCCTGGCCGCGCCGCTCGCCTTCCTGGGCGGACCAGTCGCCGCCATTGCCGGTGCCTTGTGCTGGGGCGCGGCCTTGGGCGTGGAGAATTCGGTGCTGACGGCAGGCGTGGCACATCTGGTGCCGGAGCATTCGCGCGCGCGCGCCTACGGCATCTTCTCCGCCGTGTTCGGCATCGCGTGGTTCTTGGGCAGCGCGCTGCTCGGCGCGCTTTATGACATCTCTATCCCGCTGCTTGTGATCGTCTCTATCGCTGCCGAACTCGCCGCCCTGATTCCGTTCATCATGGCAACAAGGCTGAAGAAGGCATGACGCATCATTCGGCATGAAACGCCGACTCCGCCTGTGCGTTGAAAGAACGTGTTCCGCTGAAGGAGTTTTGCGCATGGCAACGAATCCCCCGCCCGGTGACAACCATCGACAAGGCATGGTCCGCAAGCGCTCGCAGGTTCGCACGCCGTTGACCGGCAAGGAGACCAAGCGCGACCGCACCACCGGCCAGTTCATGGACCAGAAGGCCGACATGGGAAAATACAAAGGCGTGCGGCAAGAGAAGCACGAATAGCCGTCAAAATTTTTCTGACGTCTGCCTCGCGCGCGAAAATTCAGTGCCCGGGTGTCTCGATGCGGCGGCCGGGCAGAAACCAGGCGAGCGACACGCCTACATAAATCGCAATCGCCATCCACGGATGCACGAACGGCCCACCGCCCTGCAAGCATAGGCGGCGGTGGGCAGCGGTAGAAATCCTGTTTCGTCAAGCCAGCGGCTCACGAACGGCACCAGCGACATCCAGAACAGCA
This sequence comes from Rhizomicrobium sp., assembly GCA_036267515.1. Taxonomy (GTDB): domain Bacteria; phylum Pseudomonadota; class Alphaproteobacteria; order Micropepsales; family Micropepsaceae; genus Rhizomicrobium. Next base: position 1,849 of record DATAVW010000187.1, on the reverse strand, counting down.
GGAACAGATTGGCCCACAGCGCCGCGCCATCCACCGTGTCGGCGGCGTGCAGCATGTGGTGATGGTTGTTCCAGAAGATGCCGACATTCACGAAACTGAGGAGATAGGTGAGCAGTATAGGAAGGCTGGCGAGCAGCCCGGCAAGCGTTGCCTCGCGCGGCATCGCCATCACCCCATCGGTGAACGCTTCCAGCCGCCCCGTGCCCATGTGCCCTGCGCAATCGAAACATCGAGACTGTCGTCCCCGGCAAGCGCGAGCACAACTGCGCTGGCAAGGAAAAGGAACCTAGGGGGCGAAGAGTTCCTCCGCAGCCACCGGGGTAATTGACACTGACGCATTGCAGTTGCGAAATATTACACGTGTCGAAAGTATGTATCCACAGCACAAGTCCGACTTCGTACGTCGAGCGAGCACAATTCGGGCGGCGCGGCCGGAGCTATTCATGCGCATCACCGGCCTAGTCATCCTTGGTTTCTTCACATTCGCGATCGGATCGCTATGCCAAGCGGCGCCCCGTCCTCCGGAAGGCGTCTATTCGTCGCCTCAAAGTGCAGAAAGTGCTCGAGCGATGTTGCGCGACGACTATGCCAAGTTCCAAAATAATGATTTCAAGGGGGCGGCGGACGGGCTGGCAGCATTGATCCATAGTCCTGGTTTCGCACTGCTAAACGACCAGGAACAGCATGCCGGATACTATCTTCTAGGCGTGGCTGACATGGAAAATGGAGACAATGCCTCTGGGCTGAAAATGCTTCAGATCGCAACGCGCTCTTCTGACGCTGTCGGTGTCGAGTGGCATGCGCGGCTCATCGCAGCATTTGCTCTGCAAGACTACAACGACTGCATCGAGAGTCTTACTACGATCGCGCAAAAGTGGCCTAGTTCGCTGTCACAGCTCAACGACCAAGCAATCTTTTTGATTGCCCGAAAGGCCTCTGAAAAATCCGATGCTGCAGCTGTAGCGTTGCTCGAGCCAATACATCAGTTTCACTGGACTCCGCTAGATCGTTTCAGCAAGCCTGACAGACTATGGCTCACTTTGGCAAAGGCCTATGCGAACCTTTCCGATGAGACGCATGAGATCGCCGCACTGAATGATGTGCACGACGGCGGTTTGTTGGTCTACGTTCGTGGCGACAAGCGCTTCGACGGCGCAGTCCGGGCGAACCCGTCGCACTATGATGTGCGAGCAGCCATCGAGGCTGGTCGAGGGCCATTGTTAGAGACGCTTCTTTGCGCGAACGATCTCGACGGCGCTGCGAAGCTCATAATCTCTGAGTTGAAGGAGCCAAGTTCGCGGGGAGATACCCTCTATACGCTGCAGGACTATCAGGATGACTTGAAAGCTACAGCGATCGAGAAAGAAACCCGCCAGCGGCTTTTGAGCGTCAGAAACCGCCCCGATGTCGCTAGTGCGATATCGGCCGTTGGGCGCGTCGAAGCCTATCCTGTCCTGCCGCCAAATACCTGAGTCGCATTTCTCTGGGTAAATTATCCTCGTATGTGCGAATAGACCTTGATAGGCCCGGTGCTCTGGATATATACAAGAACAAAAGGGGACTAAGATGATGAATCCGGCTGTGGAAGAGCCGCGCGGCGATGGGCGACATTCTAAAGGGCAATCCGTACCGACCCAACGCGGCTGAACCTGATGCGCTGCGTGACGTGGCGGCGCTGCTGGCCGAACAGCTCTCCGCCTGTCATGCCGCGGCGGCCCGCTGCTTCGCCATCGCCAATGATGAGGAGGATTTCCAGCTGCCCGCCCGGCTGGAGGCGCTCAAGCTGGCCACAAGGCTGGTGCAGGCGAGCGCCGCGGCGGCCTCGGCCGTCAAGCGGGTCAAAGGCGGA
>DATAVW010000186.1:0-1535 GCA_036267515.1 Rhizomicrobium sp. | reverse complement strand
GCCGCCTGTTTTCCAACCTCATCGGTCCGATGCGCGATCAATTGCCTTGGCCGCAAGCCGAAATCTTTCAGATGTCGGACCTGGAGATCGCAGCTCTGGCGTGGCATCTCCAGATTGTCGAATTCCGCAACGCCTGGCGATTGCTTGCGTCGGGGCGTGCTGCCTCCCTCGATTGTGCGGCGCTTCTTTCGAGTCCGGCGGATGTGCTGCGCCGGGTGATCGCGTTCTACGGTCTGCCGCTCAGCGAAGATCATGTCAGCAACGTGCTTGCAGGAAACACATTCCGCCGTCATGCAAAAGTTCCGACGGAAATCTTCGATGCACAGCGGCGAGCGGAGCAGGCAAGCCAGATCTTGCGTCAGCATGGCGACGACATTGCGCGTGTGGTGGAGTGGAGCTATCGCGCGTGTCCGCTAACGCCCCGCGGGACGCCGCTTCCCGATCCGCTTCTAAAGTGAATGGCGGCGGACAAATTCAGGGGCCTTCGTCAGCCCCCCATCAAGTGGCGCAGGATAAAATAGAGGCCGCCGGAAATCGCCATTGCCGCCGGCAAGGTCAGGACCCAGGCGCTGATGATGGAACGCACCGTCGACCACTGCAGGCCGGAGCCGTTCGCAGCCATTGTTCCCGCCACCCCACTCGACAAGATATGGGTGGTCGAAACGGGCAGCCCATAAACCTCCGCCGCCCCGATGGTCAGCGCCGCCACCAGTTCTGCCGACGCGCCCTGAGCGTAAGTGAGATGCGTCTTGCCGATGCGCTCACCCACCGTCACGACGATGCGCTTCCAGCCGATCATGGTGCCGAGGCCCAGCGCGATGGCCACGCACACCTTCACCCATAGCGGTATGTATCGCGTACCGTGCTGCAAATTGTCGGTGTAGCTCTTCAGTGTCGCGGTTTCGGCGGTGTTGAACTTCGCGCCTTCTTTCGGCAGCAGGCGAATGGCGTCTGCGGTCTGATACATCTCGTTGCGCAGGTTGGGCGTTGCAGCCGCCGGCACATGGGAGATGGCGCCGTAGCTCTTCACGCTCTTTGCGATGTCCCCGGACAGGGTAGCCAAGCCGGCGAACACTTCCGGCTTGTTTAATGCTTTCAGCCGCAGCGCGGTGCCGACAGTGGTGCGTGCCCGTTCAAGCGCCATCTGGGGTTGTCCGCGGCTGTGCGCCGCGAACACTTTCTGTGCGGCCATAGTGGACTGGACAAAGGCAGGCGTTGCCGAATCCGGCATAGTGCGGTTGAGCGCATAAGCCGTCGGTGCTGCGCCGATCAGGATGAGCATGATGAGGCCCATACCCTTTTGCCCGTCGTTGCCGCCATGCGCGAAGGATACCGCGGTGCAGGTGAAGATCAGCGTGCCGCGGATCCACCATGGTGGAGGCTGATCGCTTTTTGGCTCCTGATAGAGCTTGGGATTGCGCACCACATATTTCATGAGCAGCAGCAACAGTGCCGAGAAGACGAAGCCCATCAGTGGGCTGAACAGCAACGCCTCGCCCACGTTCAGCGCCTGGCCCCAATCGACGCCGGAGGTC
>DATAVW010000185.1:0-66327 GCA_036267515.1 Rhizomicrobium sp. | reverse complement strand
GCCCCTTCACGTAAGGTGATTGCGCGATCCTGCTCAGGATGCCCAAACCTTCCGTTCCCAAATCCGTAAAATTGCGTGGTGATTGTGGGGGCGGGAGCATCCCATGACATGCGACCGTAGACCGACGGATAGGTCTTTCCGCTTTCGGTTTTGTGACATGCGACGCGCATTCTAGCCGGCCACTGGCGCCACGTGCCAGCAGGCTTGGAGAGTCGAATCCTACTCAAGTTGCGTCCGGTGAGGGCGCGGGCGCAATGCAGCGAATCATCGTTTCCTTTCACCCCAGCCGGAACGGCAGGAAGCGAACCTATTGCTGAACGCACTGTAGCCGTGTCGCTACTGGCGGAATCAGGAAGATCAATTTCACCCAGCAATGACGCCAATAGCACCAATCGCTTCCGGCGCTGGCACACCCCGTATTCAGAGGCATCTACGACCTTCCAAGAGACGTGATACCCAGCCTGCTTCAACCCATCCAAAAATTCCCGCCACAGAGGCAGATGAATCAGGCGGGGGACATTCTCAAGCGTCACGATCTCCGGTCTGACGGTGACGGCTATGCGGAGGAATTCCAGAAGAAGTCGCCAGCGGAGATCAATCTCTCGCCTCTTGGTCGTGTACCCCGAAAATGGCTGGCACGGGGCGCAGCCCGCCAGAAGCCGAATATCAGCGCCCTCAAACAGGGCCGTTACGGACTCTGAAGTAACTTGCGCAACATCTTGCTCGATGAATTTTGCGCCTATGTTCTCTTCAAAGGGGAAGCGGCAGGCAGGATCAAGATCAATCCCGGCTGCTATCTCGATCCCGCTTTGTTGAAGCCCATAGGACAGCCCTGCCACCCCGCAAAACAGGTCAACCGCTACAACCCTTTGTTTTTCCGCTGTTTTTCTAGGACCCCGCGCCATGCGGCGCAGCTTACCGCAGGACCGAGCGGAAATCGATCACAAAATGCGGCAGCGGCCCTGCTGGGTCTTTGGGTACGGGAAGACTATATCACGTATTTAGTCCTATGAAGTCCGGTGATACGAGCCAACACGTTTCATCGTAGGCATAAAGGCCTTGACACGCCAGCCTTAAGTTCTTATCCTGTTCATATCTGGTTCTTTTGAAGGGGGCGGTCCGGGCCGTTCCGATCCGTGGAGCCAGAGCGGCGTCCGCCAGAAGCATCGGTCATAACGGGGCCGAAGTGGAGGCGGAGGTCGGCAGCAAGATCACCGGCCTGGCTCCCTCCTCGACGGAAATGAGCCGGTCTGGAAACGGGAGACGTTCCGCTTCGCCCAAGCGGCGGCAGATCCGCAAGGTTTCTGCAGTTGCCGGGCCGTGAAGACAGCAGGGCGCCAGATCCGGTGCACCCCGAAAGCCCGCGGCTTTTCCGCGATGCCAATCGAAGGGGGGACGGTGAAGGCGATAGCCTCCCCGCGTAAGGCGCGGCGAGGCGTCGAACATTCCTGCCGAGCGGTTCCAGCGAAGGATCATGCTGTCCGTGCCTAAAATCGCCGGGTGCGGGAGGCCTTCGCGGCCCTTATTCCAATCGCGGCCGGCCCAACATGCCAGCCGCTTCGCTCTGAAAAGGAGCGAGCATTTTGTGCGCACGGCCGCGTTGCGGTCTCCCGCATCACCCCCTTCTTTTCGAAGGGGTTTGCATGCCGCGGAATTTTTGAATTCGCGCGAACGGCGCAGCATTGCGTGCGGCATTCGTAACTGTCTCGAAACGTTGAAAATCGGAAGCGCGCGGAGTGCCTTGATCCGGCCGCGCCAAACCCCGATATTACTCAAGTGAATCCCGGCCATTCGGCCGGGCAAAGGAGATTACCGTCAGATGGCTGACTATAACCCGCGCGTTGTCGCAAGCCCCACGGCCGTTGGCGTCATCGATGCCGGCCTCAGGGCCTACATGCTGCGCGTCTACAACTACATGCTTGCCGGCCTGCTCATCACCGGCGTCGCGTCGTATGCGACGTTCCTGGCATCGGTCACGAGCGACCCATCCCAGGCGGTGGCGAAACTTCGCGGCGGCATCATGCTCACCAGCATAGGCGCCACGCTCCTCGGCCCGTTCATGTGGGTGCTACTGCTGGGCTCGCTGGGCCTGGTCATGTTCCTAAGCTTCCGCATTCAGACCATGAGCGTAACAGCGGCACGGACCAGTTTCCTCGCCTACGCGGCGCTGATTGGCGTCACCTTCGGCTCGCTGTTCATTGTCTATACCGCCGCCAGCATCGCGCAGGTGTTCTTCATCACCGCCGCGACCTTCGGCGCGATGAGCCTGTGGGGCTACACCACACAGCGCGATCTCACCGGGATGGGCTCGTTCCTGTTCATGGGCCTGATCGGCATCATTATCGCCTCGCTGGTCGGCTTCTTCGTCCATTCGAGCATGCTGCAGTGGGCGATTTCGGTGGCGGGCGTGATCATCTTCACGGGCCTGACCGCCTACGACACGCAGAAGATTAAGGAGATGTATGTCGCCGGCGACGACGGCACGGTGATGGGCCGCAAGGCGATCTTCGGCGCCTTAAGCCTCTATCTCGACTTCATCAACCTGTTCCTGATGCTGCTGCGGCTGCTCGGCAGCCGCCGCTAGAACCGAAAGCGGCATCGATATGAAAAAGGCCCCGGCGAAAACCGGGGCCTTTTTTTTTCTAGCGCTTGCGGGCGAGCATCACGCCATCGCCCAATGCCAGCATGGCCATGTCCACCCGTGGATCGTCGTGAATTTTCTGGTTGAGCGCGCGGAGCACGACGGTCGTTTCATCGTTGTTCGAAAAATCGGCGACCTCCCCGCTCCACAGCATGTTGTCGAGCGCAATCAGCCCGCCCGCGCGCACCAGCTTCAGCACCCGTTCGTAGTAGGCGTCATAGCAGGGCTTGTCGGCATCGATGAAGGCGAAATCGAACGGCTTCTCGCCATCCGCAATCATGCGATCGAGCGTCTCAAGCGCCGGACCGAGCCGGAGATCGATTTTCGCGGCAACGCCCGCCTCCTGCCAATACCCGCGCGCCAGATCGGTGTATTCCTTGCTGACATCGCAGCAGACGAGTTGTCCGTCCGGCGGGACGGCCAGCGCCACGGCCAGCGCGCTGTACCCGGTGAAGGTGCCGATCTCGAGATAGCGTTTGGCGCCCGTCAGTTGCGCGAGAAGCGCCATGACACCACCCTGGTCCGGCCCGATCTGCATCCCGGCATGCGGATGCCGCGCGGTTTCCTCGCGGCAACGCCGGAGCACGGGATGTTCGCGCGCACCCACGCGCACGATGTAGTCGAACAATGCGTCACTGGCGGGAAGCATGCGAGTCATGAGGAACGATCCTTAAACTGCCGAACATAATGCCACGAAAAGATCACGATTGAGCCATTGCACAGCCGGGTTCGCCAACCAATATCAAAAGCGTCGGTTGGTGGAGTCGAGACGCTCCGGAAGCGATCAGCCCCCCAGCCCCTCCAGGGCGAATCCCCGCCAGCCGACATTCCCCCTTTACCGTTGCCGATTTTCGAACGCTCGCCAGTTCGCCGCCATCTGGCCGAACAGGCCGCCGACGGCACCCGTCAGCACGCACACCGCCGTGCCAAATGGGATGAACGGCTTGGCCAGATCGCCAAGTGCTACCGAGAGGCTGATACCGACCAGCGCGCATCCACCGCCGACCACCGCGCCGGCCGTCGCACCAGGGAAGTAGCCCTTGCCCGAATCCATTGCGTAGAGATACCCGGCCGTGGCGGATATCATCATGCCTCCGAATTCGAAGACGTGAAGGATCACCCACGGGACGAAATGCCCCAGCACCACCATGACCACCTGAAGCACTGTGCCGACGATGAATGCCCGGAGGAGAATTCGGCGGTCAATCACGAGAATTCCTTCGCCCGGTTGACAGAACGGTGACGCCGGAACGCCGGCGGGAGCCTTCATCGCCAAGTAGTAACGCTTTCCGGTCTTGCGAGGGGCGCACAATTTCTCTAATCACGCCGCGCAAGAGCACCCCCGCCTCCTCTATCCATGATCGAAATCTCAGGACTGACCAAGCGCTTCGGCCCGATTACCGCTGTCGCCGGTATTAACCTGACCGTCGGCAAGGGCGAGGTTCTTGGCTTCCTTGGCCCGAACGGCGCCGGAAAGTCCACGACCATGAAAATGGTCGCCGGCTTCCTTGCACCGGATGGCGGATACGCCCGCATCTGCGGCCACGACATTGAAACCGATACCTTGGCGGCGCAGCGGCAGCTCGGTTATTTGCCCGAGGGGGCGCCCGCCTATCCCGATATGACGCCGCGCCAGTTCCTCGGCTTCATCGCGCAGGTACGAAGCCTTTCCGGCGATGCGGCGCGGAATGCGGTTGCTGCCGCGGTAAACAAGACGGAGCTCGATCCGGTGCTGGAGCAGCCCATCGAGACGCTGTCGAAGGGATTCAAGCGGCGCGTGGGGGTGGCGCAGGCGATCCTCCACGATCCGCCGGTGTTGATCATGGACGAACCGACCGATGGCCTCGATCCCAATCAGAAATTCGCGGTTCGTCAGTTGATCAAGGCGATGTCGCGCGACAAGGCGATCGTGATTTCCACCCATCTATTGGAAGAGGTGGAGGCGGTGTGCACCCGCGCTGTCATTATCGACCGTGGGCGCATCGTGGCAGACGGTACTCCGGCGGAGCTGCTGGGGCGCTCGCGCCATCACAATGCCGTGACGGTCATTCTTCCCACTGCACACGCCGACGCCGTGGCAGCACGGCTGCTGACAATTCCGCACGTCGCCGATGTGCAGCAGGCGGTCTCGAATGGGGATGCAAGCGTGACGGCCTTTGCGAAGGACGGTGCACTCCTGATTGAGGATGTGAGCGCGATGGCTGCCCGCGAACATTGGGATGTTAAGGAGCTGTACGCAGAAGCTGGTCGGCTCGACGAGGTGTTCCGCGCAATCACAACGCACGACGCCACCCGTGCCCGGGAGAGCCGCGCATGAGTTCGGTCTGGGCGATCTTCAAGCGCGAGTTCACGGCCTATTTCGCCACGCCGCTCGCCTATGTGTTCATCGTGATTTTCCTGTTCACGATGGGCGCGTTCACCTTCTATATCGGCCGCTTCTACGAAAGTAATATCGCGAACCTGAACATCTTCTTCTCTTATCACCCGTGGCTTTATCTCTTTTTCGTGCCGGCAATCGCGATGCGGTTGTGGGCGGAAGAGCGCCGCACGGGCACCATGGAACTGCTGCTCACCTTGCCGGTACCGCTTTGGGCAACGGTCGTCGGAAAGTTCCTGGCGGCTTGGGCCTTCACCGGCGTGGCGCTCGCCCTCACCTTCCCTATCTGGATCACCGTCAATTACCTTGGCCAACCGGATAACGGGGTGATTCTGGCGAGCTATATCGGAAGCTTCCTGATGGCGGGCGGTTATCTCGCCATCGGCGCCTGCATCTCGGCCACCACCAATAACCAGGTGATTGCCTTCGTGGTGAGCGTGGTGGTGTGCTTCCTGTTCACTGTCTCCGGCGCGCCGCTGGTGATCGATTTCTTCCGTGCCTGGGCACCTATGGCACTGATCAACGCGGTGGCATCCTTCAGCTTCCTCACGCACTTCCTCGCCATCACCCAAGGCGTGATCGATCTGCGGGATATCGTCTTCTTCTTTTCGCTGATCGCGCTGTTCCTGACGGCGAATATCGCCATCATCGATCTGAAGCGGGTGGGCTGAGCCATGCGTCCTCTCTCCCGCCGCACCTACGCCATTGCCGCCATCGTGCTGGCGGCGATCATCTTTGTGGCTCTCAACATTGCCGCCGACGCGACCTTCACGACCAGCCGGCTCGATCTTACCGAAAACGGTCAGTACACACTGGCGCAGGGTACCAAGAACATCGTCGGAAACCTGCAAGAACCGATCACGCTCAAATTCTTTTATTCGAAGAAATCGGCAGCCGACTACGCGACCGTGACGTCTTATGCCACCCGGGTTCGCGACCTGTTGAACGAGTATGTCGCTCTCAGCCACGGCAAGATTGTCCTTCAAGAACTGGATCCCGAACCTTACAGCCCGGCAGAGGATCAGGCGCAGGCGAGCGGATTGACGGCGGCGCCGACGCAATCCGGCGATCCCGTCTATTTCGGCCTTGTCGGCACCAACACGATCAACGGCAAAGAAACCATCCCCTTCTTTGCGAACGATCGTGAGCCGTATCTGGAATACGATCTGTCTTCGCTGGTCTACCGTCTGTCGCATCCCAAACGGCCGAAGATTGCGATCCTTTCGAGTCTCCCTCTGCAAGCGGGGCCGGGCGGCATGATGGCAATGCTGCAGGGGAACGCACGCCCTTACGTGCTCTATCAGCAGCTGACTCAGACTTATCAGACGCAGATGCTCTCGCCGGGTGATCCCAAAATTCCCGACGGCACCGACTTGCTGCTGATCGTGCATCCGGCGGCGATGAGCGATCAGCAGAGCTATGCCATCGATCAATTCGTGCTGCGTGGCGGTCGCGTGCTGGCGCTGGTCGATCCGCGTTCGGATTTGGCGGCCAGCGCAAGCCAGGGATTCCAGCGCAGCCTCGGCGCGACACCCTCCGACATGCCCAAGCTCTTCAAGGCATGGGGCATCGAGTATAATCCCGGGAAGGTCGTCGGCGACCGCGACGTGGCGCAGCCGGTGCAGTCCAACGATCCGCGCAGTCCGATTCAGGCTTATCCGATTTGGCTGCACCTCACCGCTGATCAGTTCAACCACAGCGATCAGGTGACGGCGAATCTGCAGACCCTCAACCTGGCCACGGCAGGAGCACTTGCACCGATCAAGGGCGCCACCACCACCTTCGTGCCGCTGATTTCTTCCTCGCCAGACGCATCGCTGCTCGACGTTGCGCAGATTCGTACAGCATCGCAGCCCGATCAGCTGATGAACGAAATCGTTCCTACGGGGCACCCGTTCACGATTGCCGCGCGCATTTCCGGCGAGGCCAAAACGGCCTTCCCGAAAGGGCCACCGGCGAACACGCCTCCGAAGGGGAAGCCGGATGCGAAGACCCCGTCTGGCAAGCAGCCAGCACAGCTCATGAATTCGTCGAAAGCCGGCATCAACGTGATTGTGCTGGCCGACAGCGACATCTTCGACGACAAATTCTGGGTCAGAATTCAGAGCGCGTACGGGCGGCAGATGGGCGTGCCATTCGCCGACAACGCTGCCTTCATTCTGAATGCAGTGGAAAATCTCACCGGCTCCGGCGATCTGATCTCGCTCCGCACACGCGCGACCAATGACCGGCCGTTCACGGTCGTGCAGAAACTGCAGCAACAGGCACAGGCGCAGTTCCAGCAGCAGGCGCAGGTGCTGCAACAGAAGCTTTCCGATACCCAGGAGCGTCTGCATGCATTGCAGCAGGGTTCAACTCAGTCAGGCCAAGGGAGCAAGGCCGCGGGACTTTCCGCCGAGCAGCAGGGTGAAATTCAGCGTTTCCGCCACGAAGCGCTGGATATCCGCGGCAAGCTTCGCGAAGTCCAGAGAAATCTGCGCGGCAGCATCGATCGCCTCGGCGATCTTCTCTCGTTTGTGAACATCGCACTGGTTCCGCTGCTGGTGGCGCTCTTTGCGATCGTGCTGGCGGTGCTGCGCCGGCGGCGGCGCGCGCGGGCGATTGCATTCTAGGATGGCGGCAATGGAACAGGTTTTCAGCGATCCCCGCCGGCGCCGCCTGGGCATTCTGGCTGTCCTCGCCGCACTGATGCTTATTTGGGCGGTTGTTGCGCTGTGGCAGCAGGGTGAGCAACTTGCGCCGAAATATCGTCCCACGCCGCTGTTCCCGGACCTTCCGCACCACGCACGCGAGGTGGCACGCATCCACATCGCCGCCAAATCCGGCAATTTCGACGTGGCATTCAAGCCGAACAAGGGCTGGGTGATTACCTCGCGCCATGATCTGCCGGCCTCATTCGAACAGGTGAACCGCACGGTTGTGGGAATGGCCAGCCTTGAAACGCTGGAGCCCAAGACGGCCCGTGCAGACTGGCTGCATTACCTCGGCCTCGGCAGCCCTCCCAAAGGCGATGGGGTATCAATTTCACTGATGGATGCGAAAGGCCAAACGCTCGCCGCTGTGATCACCGGCAAGAGCGAAGACATCGGCGATCAGTCCGGCGCAGGCGGCCTGTTCGTGCGCAAGCCGGATTCCACGCAAGCCTGGCTGGCCAAGAGCGTGTTCGAGCCGAAGAGCGACGTTTCCGACTGGTATGACAAGAATCTTATCGACATCGATCGCAAGCGCATCGCGGAAACCGATGTAACTCCCCAGGGCGGCCCGGCATTCACCGTGAAGCGAGACAAACCGAAGGATGCGACGTTCAAGCTGCAGAATGTTCCCGCGGGCCGCGAGGTTGCATTTCCGGGGCCAACGGACGGCGTGGCCACTGCCATTGTGGGGCTAACCTTCGACGGCGCGAAGCCGGCGAAGGGTTTCGACTTCTCCAAATCGTCGCGCACTGTCACGCATACTTTCGATGGCTTGACCGTGACAGTGCAAACAGTAAAGCAGGGGGACGATTACTGGGCGACTGTTTCCGCTCAGGCCGATCCGGGCAAGCCGGCCGCGGCGCGCGAGGCGCAGGCGATCAATGCCAAAACGTCCAGTTGGGCCTACAAGCTTCCACCCGACAAGGGCCAGCAACTGACAGCGAACATCGATAACCTGCTGAAGCCCCTGCCCGGAGCGAAGACCCAACAGCCAGACGCTGCCGATTCCGCCCCCGGCCACTGAGCGCAGCTGATTCCGCGCGCTTCGGTTCGCTGGACGACCCATTCTGATCCATCGCGGTGGCAACGGCGTTGCTTCCCGCAATATGATTTGGGATCGTTTCCCGAGAGGCATAGGCCCGGGGAATCTTTCAATGCCCAGTTCAGTCGCGGCCAGAGTCAAATGGAGACTTCAGCGCGAGTACTACACCCTTCGCTATCGCGGTAATCGGAGCAGGGAGTATTCCATCCCATTACCGGCGGGGTATGGCCACAAACGTGTGGTGGTGCGGATTAGTGTTCCGGCGATACCTGAACACCCGCACTTTGCCTTTGCCGAACATGTTATGGACCGTGCCGGAAAGCCCACGCGGACTGTGATTGCGACCGCGCTCGGCGGCTTCGCAATCTCACGTGACCTTGCTGAGAGCTGGCGTTTCATTCCGGTGAGCGGCCGGGAAGATCATGCCTTCATTCATGCCTACTCCCTGGGAAATTCCGAGTACCTCGCGCAGGTCAAACCCGCTGATCTGCGGAGCAACAGGATGACCCCCGTCGATCTTCTGATCGTAGACGAGCGCGGCCAGGTCCTTGCGGAGACACTGGCCCAAGGACCCCGTTGGCATAGCTGTAGAGCCGTGCACATGGCCGATGGCACGCTGATGTATGCAGAATATCCTCGCAACAAGGAGAACAAGGTCTCCCCCAGCCGGGTCTTTCGCAGCCGCGATCGGGGACGAAGTTGGCAGGTGGTGTTTGAGCAGAGTCCGGAACAAGTCCGCCATTTTCACTTTCTGCAGCCGCGTCCCGGTTCGGTTGGGGAGTGGTGGCTCACGTCGGGTGATGCGGCTCACCAATCGAAAATCTGGGTCACGCAGGATGACGGCGACACGTGGCAGGATATCACGCCGAACTCACCGCTTATCCTTGAGGGAGCAACATACCCCCGCTCGATTTTTCGCCTGACAGACCTCGTCTGGAATGAATCGGAGGTCATTTGGGGAACGGACGATGTGCTTGCGGTGCTCGGAACGGAAGCGGGCGCACGCGTATTCCGCAGCCAAGTCGGGTCCACTCTCAGGCCGCGATTAGCGGGACGCACCAAATCCCCCATCCGCAGCATGGTGGAGGTCGGAAATTTTCTGATTGTTTTGACGCAAGCGTTCAGCCAGCCGCCATCAACTGCCGGAGGAAATAAGCCGGGTGTGTTTCTGATGCCGAAAGATGCTGCCACTACCGCACCCGGCCTTACGCATCTGTTCGACGTAGAGAACTTTGATCCCAGGCCTGGCGCGGGCAAAGGATTCACCTATTCGATGGCAAGCCGCGTGGCTCTAGACGGCACCTTTTTTACCTATCGCGCGCCCCATCAAGCCTTGCCGCTGCCAGGGCACATTCTGAAATGGGCCGTGTCGTTCGATTGAAGAAAAAAAGCCTCAACTGATGCGCGCTCTCACCGCGTGCAACAGCCGTTGAACTCTTCCGTTTCGGCTCTCTTCTTTGGGCACCACCGGTTCGTACGCCAACCGCGCGAAATCGCGCTGGTAAAGCCCAATAAGCCTCTGAATTGTGTCCGATGTCAGAAATTTCGAGTGCGCGGGAAAGCGGATTATCCCACGCTTGTCGTAGCCGAAAGCCCGCGCGAAGTCCTTTCGTGTAAAATTGATGATGTCAGACTGCGAAAGGTTCGTGCGGCAGATCGACTGCGCCGAGTTGATGCGCAACGTCAGAGGCTTCTTGCCGACCATACGAGACACCTCGTCGAGGCCGGCCTGGATATTTTCCAGCCGTACCAGGCGAACGTCCGGAAGGCGAAGGTCGTGCCACTCCTGTGCGGACTGCAATCTCCAGTGATAATTGGCGGTTTCGAGATTTTCCAATTCGAGAAAATCAAGAAATTCCAGAAACGTCAGCCGACGCTCATGATCGGGAGCCTCCAGCGATCTGGCAACCACTTTCCATTGCGCGCCGCTTTTCGTATCCGTGACAACCGTAAAAGAGCTGACCGCTCTGACAAGCGGGTGGCGGACGATCGCCAGTTTGATGAACGAAGGATCGCGATAATATTCCTGCAGATTTTCGTACACCTCCGGATGCTCTGCATGCCACATGGACGACAACTCTCCTGCGCCCCTTCCGCTCATGCGATCGTTCCATCCCGCAATTTCAAAGAACCAGCGCTGCGCGGTTGTGCTGCCGCAGCGGTGCATCCAGAAAAGAATAAGCTTGCTCTGGGGGTCAACGAGCGGCCGCGGTGGCGGATACACGAGGTGGCGCTCGGGAAGCATGGCTGCAGTCATTGTGGGCAAGGTGCGGGTGGTCTTGACGAAGGTACCATGAGAGCGCCACGCCTCTTCGTGCAAGAGACGAGATTCTTCCCTGGAGGCGATTCTTTGGTGGGTTATACGAGGCAGTCCCTCGCAAGAATCGCAGGAAACCTGATCCATGCTCGGCTCAGCTACCTTCGCGCAAGAGTAAGGGCATCAACCCAGCAAGGGACGCTGCTTCGCGAAGCGGACGCTTTGCTGGTTTTTTTACGGCAGACCGGGTTCAGCTTCCTTCCATGTAGATCCCTCGTGAGGACGCCCGTTCCAATGGGGGCATCGTTTCGTTACGACGTCCATCTCCGCGACGTTCCCGGCGCACGTTTCTTCGCCGACTTTCATCGAAAGCAAAACGTGCCGGCCACGTTTTTTCTGTTCTGGGATTACTCGCCAATCGAACGCAGACATTTCCGGGATTATCGTGCGCTTAGAAAACGTATTTCGGAGCCCGTTGAGGTGGGACTGCACGATTCCCCCGTCGATGCATTTTTGATCAAAGCGGAATTCGGCGGCAATCGCCACGCTTACGCGAAGTGGACCGATTCCGATGACGCGCTGCAATGGTTGGCGGAGTTGACGTCAAATTCAACAAAGCTGGCGAGCCTGAACGAGGCGGCTCTGGAGGATTTCCTGACGCGCGTGCGCCAGACGCGCGAGCATTTCGGAGACATCTCCCTGGTCGCGCCACATGGCAGCGAGTTGTGGCAAAATCTGCGAAAAAAACTTCCCTCCCTGGAGGCTTCTCTCGCAAAGACGGCACAAAGTCTCCGGGCAAGATTTTGGTTCACTGCGGAGCGGCTTGGGGCGGCGAGCCTGGAACTTTGCGTTCATCCAAGTGACCGATGGCGCGAAATTTCTGACGAGGGCGGCAAAACCTCGAAAATGGCCGAGGCACTCCGGCAGGAAGCTCGGGCGAAACGGAGTGCCGTTCAACTGCTTATTCATCCGTACACCTGGACGGGTGGCAAACGGGATGCGGAATTGAGCGATCTGCTGAAACCGGAACCCCCACTCAACCTTGAATGATGCCAATCCGGGCGACGACGGTTCTCAGGCTCTATCGTTGGGCAGGATTCTGCGCTCCGGGCAAACGGCTCCTCTGCGTCGGCAATAGTCGCAGGATTTCTGGCGTCCTCACAAGCGCAGCTTCCAACGCCGATGGAAGCTGGATTACCGGTACCGCATTGACATCAGCTACGCTTGCACACCAGACGAAAACGTTCGCGTCTTCCCGCGCTGGAAGCGCCGGAAATGTGTTGGGGCTATGCTCGGTGACGTACGCAGCGAGAAAGCATCCCCGGCATCGGGTTCTGGGCAGCGAGGGCATTTCGTTGCGAAACATCTGAACGAAATCAGCAGATGCTGCCTCGTGGAGGTAATAGATCGTCGCGATTATTCCATTCTCCGGCGTTGCGGAGACGCCGGCCGACCGCGCGCTGTCGCGCTTAAAACCTGAGCCGCTCCAGGCAGGCCGCAGCAGCAACACGTTGTCGGAATCGAGCATGGTCGCGTTCGCGGCTTCGCGATGCGCCTTCCACACCCGTCCACCATAGAAGTCCGTGAGCGATTTGGCGCGGCGCTCCATATCCGGAAAGCCCCGCAGCCAGACGAACCGATTGGGGTTGTCGGCGTCGCGGAAGGTGCCGAGAATTTCCATCCCTTCCGCTTCCTGGCTCTCGATGAACTCGCGCTCGAAGAGTTCGATCAGCACATCAAGCTGCCCGGGCTTCAAGGTGTACTGACGTAGTTCCACGACCTCACTCATTCCGCCCTCGTGAGCTGCATTTCCCAGTTGGTCTCCCAGGTTTTGCCACCATCAGGCGAAAACGCCTGCTCCCAATGAGCGGCATTCGGCGTGATCCTGGACCAGATGAAGCGCACCTTGATCGGCTTGCCGTTAAACGTGTCGTCGCCCATGAACGTGCCGACGCCGTACTGGAAATTGCCGAACACCGGCGGCTCGATCACGCGCGGCTGCCGCTCGTCAAGCCACCAGATCGCCCATTCCTGCGTCTTGGGATCGTAGGCACGGATTCCAACGGCGCGATACGGCCCGCTCGGCAGCCCGATATAGTTCTCGTCGAACGTGCCGTGGCCGTTGAGCGTCATCCATAGTTCCGAAGTGCCGTCGAACTCCACCCATTCATGGCTGCCGGCGAGGCGATCCTTCAGCCGTGCGTGATGCACTTTCCACTTGCCGATGAGAAAATCGAAATCGTGGGAATGGTCAGTCATGGCGGACTCTCCTGTGGTGGGTGCTGCGGCAAGCGCGGGCGCGCCAGCGAGCGGGGCTGTCATAAGTAGGGCAGCAAGTTTCATGATTGGGCGCCTTCAAGGTTGCGGGCGCCGTTCTAGCCGCCTAAACATGACAAGCCGCGTCATGTATTCTGCGTAGACTCTAAAAAAATGTTAGCCAGCCGTTTGCTCTCGATCCTGATGCTGCTGCAGACGCGCGGCCGGATCAGCGCGCCTGCGTTGGCGCGCGAATTCGAGGTGTCGGTCCGCACCATCCACCGCGACATCGATCAGCTCAGCGCGGCCGGCATTCCCGTCTATGCCGACCGCGGGCGCAGCGGCGGCTTCCAGCTGATGGATGGATACCGCACCAAGCTCACCGGCATGACGCAATCCGAAGCCGAAGCCCTGTTGCTGGCGGGGCTCCCCGGCCCTGCCGCACAACTCGGGTTATCCGATCTGCTTTCTGCCGCGCGGCTGAAGCTGTTGGCGGCACTTCCGGCGAACGTGCAGCGCGATGCCGAGCGCATCGCCTCGCGCTTTCATCTCGATCCTGTAGGATGGTTCCGTGGCGCCGATCCGCTGCCGGCATTGCAGACGGTTGCGCAGGCGGTGTGGGCTGGACGCTATCTTAAGCTCCGCTATCGAAACAACGGCGAGGTGTATCCGCGCAGACTGGGGCCCCTTGGCCTCGTTCTGAAGGGCGGCGTCTGGTATCTCGTGGCGCAGAGCGGCAAGGCTGTGCGGACATACCGTGTCGCACAAATTTGTGAGGCGGAGATCGCAGACGAGAGCTTCGCGCTGCCCAGGAATTTCGATCTTGCCAACCATTGGCAGGAAGCATCGAGCGCCTATGAAGCGGGACTTTATCGCGAGCATGCACAGGTCAGATTGTCGCCGCGGGGCATGACACTTCTCGATCTCCTTGGCCCTTTTGCGAAAGACTCTGCTTCCAAATCCGCCAAACGGGACCGCCGCGGCTGGATACTCTGCACTGTGCCGATCGAATCCATCGGCCAAGGCGCACGGGAGTTCATGCGATTGGGAGAAGAGATCGAAGTGCTTGGCCCCCCTGCCCTGCGCGCCCGGATTGCCGAAGTTTCAATTTTGATGGCCAAGCGGCACCTGCCAAAGCCGGCGCACAGCGCGCCATGAGCCCATGGCAGACACAGCGCTCGGACATCGAAAGCGGTCGTGGCGAAATGATCGCACTGATCGCGAACGGCCAACCGCTCACGTTTGCAGATGTGATCGCGGGCTGGCGCAACGACACAGGGTTCCGCGATTTGTTCATTGCCGAGCTCGCCGCTTCTCCGTACGCCGCCTTCTTTTGGGAATTGCCGGCGCTCTCTCTCGCAGCGCTCTCGAATCCATTCGAATGCGTGGTGATCCGCAGTGAGGCGCTTACAGACATGCGAGCCGATCCGTCCGACTTCGCAGAGTACCTGAAGCCCACCGCTGGAACGGTGGTCAGCTTCCGCAATCTCGGCGGCGATGCAGTGTTGGTCGTGCCCGGCAGATTTCAGGACTGGATTGCTATGGTCACATTGCCGCGTTCGTTCGCGAGGCGCCGCGCGAACAGCAGCACGCTCTGTTTCAGATACTCGCAGACGAGACAGAAAACTTGTTGGAAGGAGAGAGTCGCTTCTGGATCAGCACCTCGGGCCTCGGCGTGCCGTGGGTACATGTCCGGCTGGATTCGTATCCCAAATACTACCAGTACCGCCGCTATGCAGAGGGATAGCGGACGTTCCTAAACGCAGGCGCAGGAGACCAAGAGGAGCGCTCCCAAGGTCAAGACCAAGACGGCTTTGAGGAAAAACAAACCAATGCGGAAGAACACCGCCAACAGGATCAGTGGAATCAGGAAGGCAGAAAAGAGCGCCACCCCAATCGCCGCGAAGGCGCCGGAAATAAGGACACCGACCAGAATGAACGGCAGCGCCAGCAGATGGAACATCGCCGAACCCTTCTTTGCGCGGCCGGCATTTAAGCCGTGGACAGCGACATTCAAGAGCGGGGCGGCTGGCGAGGTTAAATGACTCCCGCCTGCTTGCCTACTTTCTCGAATGTGCGCAGCGCGAAATCGATCTGCTCATCGGTAAGCGCGGCGCAGGCCTGGATGCGCAGCCGCGCCGTGCCTTCCGGAACCACAGGATAGCCGAAGCCGGTGATGAAGATGCCTTCGGCCAGCAGCATCTGGCTCATCTTGATGGCGAAGGCGGTTTCGCCGACGATGATCGGGACGATGGCACTTTCGCCTTCCAGCGGTGCGAAGCCGAGCGTCTTCAGGCCTTTGCGTAAGTTTCGCGTGATGTCGTGCAGCCGCGCCACGCGCTGCGGCTCGCGTTCCAGAATTTCGATGGCCTTGCCGGCGCTGGCGGCAATGGTGGCTGGCAGTGCGTTCGAGAACAGCTGCGGCCGCGACACTTGGCTGAGGAACTCGATCAGCGCCTTGGAACCGGCCACATAACCACCCGCCGCTCCGCCGAGGGCCTTGCCGAGCGTGCCGGTGATGATGTCGATCTGGCCCTCCACCCCAAAATGCTCGGCTGTACCGCGGCCGTTGCGGCCCATCACGCCGGTGCCGTGGGAATCGTCGAGGATGATGGACGCGTTGTGTTTGCGCGCCAACGCAACAATTTCGGGCAGCGGCGCGAGGTCGCCTTCCATGCTGAACACCCCGTCCGTCACGATGAAAATCCGCCGCGCACCTTTCACCTGCTCCAGCTTGTCGGCTAGGTCAGCCATGTCGGCATGCTTGTAGACCAGGCGTTTGGCTTTCGAGCCGCGGCAGCCATCGATCAGCGAGGCGTGGTTCAACTCGTCGGCAACCAACGCGTCCTGATCGCCCGCGATGGCCGGAATAAGTCCGGTGTTCGCCGCCCAGCACGAGACATAGGTGAGCGCGGCCTCCGTGTGTGAGAGACGCCCCAGCGCGCTCTCGATCTGGTCGTGAATCGAGAACGTGCCGCAGATGAAACGCACCGAGGCCGTGCCGGCGCCGAATTCGTCCAGCGCTTTCTTGCCGGCGGTCACCACCTCCGGATGATCCGCCAGCCCGAGATAATTGTTGGATGACAGCACCAGCACCGGGCCGGACTTCTCCGCCATCGTCACCTGCGTGTCCATCGGCCCGGTGATGTGGCGGAACGTCTTCAGCGTTCCAGCCTTTTGCATCGCGGAGAGATCGCCCTGCAGGCTTTGATCGAGGGCGGCGCTCACAGCTCGCTCCAGTCGAGAATGACCTTGCCGGAATTGCCGGAGCGCATAACGTCGAACCCCTGCTGGAAATCCTTGTAGGAGTAGCGATGGGTGATCACGCGGCCGATATCCATGCCGCTGCGGATCATCTGGGTGAGCTTGTACCAGGTCTCGCCGAACATGCGGCCGTAGATGCCGCGGATGTTGAGGCCCTTGAACACCACGGCATCCCAGTCGATGCCGGGTTGTCCGCTCTGAATGCCCAACAGCGCGATCTTGCCGCCATGCGCCATGGTGTCGATCATCTGGCGCAGGCCGGCCGGATTGCCGGACATTTCCAGGCCGACGTCGAAGCCTTCCTGCATGTCGAGCCGCTTCATCACCTCGCGCAGATCGTCTTTCGCCACATTGACCGCAGCGGTCGCGCCCATCTTGTCTGCAAGGCCGAGGCGGTATTCGTTGACATCGGTGATGACGACAAAGCGGGCGCCCGCTTTCAGCGCCATGGTGACCGCTGCAATCCCGATGGGCCCTGCACCCGTAATGAGCACATCTTCGCCGACAACATCGTAGGAGAGCGTAGTATGCGCCGCGTTCCCCAGCGGATCGAAGATCGCATAAATCTCCAGCGGCACGTGCGGATCGCAGTTCCAGACATTGAGCGCCGGCACAGCCACGTACTCCGCGAAGGCGCCGTCGCGGTTCACACCCACGCCCAGTGTGTTGGCGCACAGATGGCGCCGGCCGGCAAGGCAATTGCGGCAGCGGCCGCACACGATGTGCCCTTCCACGCTGACGAGATCGCCGACATTGTGTCCATGCACGTTCGCGCCAACGGCCGCGATCTTGCCCACGAACTCGTGGCCGATCACTGTGCCCAGCTTGATGGTCTTCTGCGCCCACTCGTCCCAATTGTAGATGTGGACGTCAGTGCCGCAGATGCCGGTCTTCAGCACTTTGATGAGCACGTCGTCGATGCCGTAGCTGGGCTCCGGCACGTCCTGCAGCCACAGGCCGGGCTCCGCTTTCGATTTCACCAAGGCTTTCATCGCTATTCTCCGTGAGAGCGGATTTAGAAAACGGGCTTGAGGCCGTCGAGGGCGGCACTGAGGTCGGACCACAAATCGTCAAACGCTTCAAGCCCGATCGAGAGGCGGAACAGGCTATCGCCGATGCCGGCCTGGGCGCGCGCCTGCGCGCTCATGGAAAGATGGGTCATGGTGGCCGGATGGGCGATCAGACTTTCGAATCCGCCGAGCGATTCCGCGAGAATGAAACGCTTCAGCCGACTGAGAAACGCAGCGATTTCATCCCCGGCGATTGCCAGTTCGAAACTCAGCATTGCACCGAAACCGCGCTGCTGTTTGGCAGCGGTGGCATGTCCGGGATGTGATGCAAGTCCGGGATAATGCACTTTGGCGACAGCCGGATGTTGCGCCAGCCGCTGCGCGATCTTGCCGGCGGTTTCCTGCTGACGTTCCACGCGCACGGAAAGTGTGCGCAGGCCGCGCAAGGTCAGCCAGGAATCGAATGGCGCGCCGGCGGTGCCCAAACAGTTGGCCCACCATTTTAGCTGCTCGGCATCGGCTTCGTCCGCCGCCACAGCCGCGCCGCCTACCACATCGGAATGGCCATTGAGATATTTCGTAGTGGAGTGCACGACAAAATCGGCGCCGAACGAAATCGGCTTCTGCAACACCGGCGAAAGAAACGTGTTGTCCACCGCCACGCGCGCGCCACACGACTTTGCGCGGCTGCATAGCGCCCCGATATCGACGATACGCATCAGCGGATTGCTCGGCGTCTCAAGCCAGACCAGCGAAGGCTCACGGGCGAACGCTTGCTCCAGCGCCTGCGGGTCCGTCTGATCCACGAACAGCACCTCGAAAGCGCCGCGTTCAGCGCGCGCGGCAAGCAGCCGCCATGTGCCGCCATAGCAATCGTGCGGCGCGATGACGAGATCGCCGGGCCTTAGCAGAGCCAGCGCCAGATCAACCGCGGCGAGGCCGGAGCTCGTGATAACTGCGCCCGCACCCTGCTCCAGCGCCGAAATGGCTTCGGCTAACCGGTCACGCGTGGGATTGCCGGAACGCGAATAATCGTGCGTCCGCGGTTTGCCATAGCCTTCGAAGGCGAAATTAGCGGAAAGATACAGCGGCGGCATCACGGCGCCGAACGCGCAGTCGGCATCCACGCCGGCCGTGCAGAGAATAGTATCGTCTGAAAAAGAAATGCCCGTCATGACAAGCCTCATCGTTTCGCGGACGCCGGAATGAGGCTGATGCTTGCGGGCCTTGAGGTGGCCGGCATTTCCGCCGACTCTACCTTCGCTTTAGCTGACATTTATAACGCGCCCGCAAGCTGAGCATCAAATCGGCGCGAAGGCGGGCGACGTAGCAAACCTACTCCGTCTTGTCACGCGCTTTTTTGGGGCACTCAGGCGGCCTCTTTGCCGCCCCATCCAATTTGGTCGCGGCGCGTGCCTGAGCAAAGCTCGTTGCGCTGCTCTCTACGAGCGAGCGCCCGAACATCGGATGGCGTCGCGCCGAATTGACGGCGAAAGGCGTGATTGAATGTGGACAGATCACCGAAACCTGCCGAGTACGCAAGCGCGCCAATGGTTTGATCCCGATTTCGCGGATCGGTCAGCATGCGATGGACCTGGCTGAGGCGCTGACCAAGCACGTATTGCGAAAGCGTGGTGCCCTCGCGCTCAAAGAGCTTGTGGATGTAGCGCGGACTAACGCGGTGCCGCGCCGCAAGCGCACCAGCACTCACATCTCCCTCGGCGAAGTGTTTTACGATGTCCGCCCTGATCGCATGCAGACGGGCGGCGCGAATTCCACGCCCACTGGCGATTTCAAGATAGTCGCGCGCCGCGCCGAGCGCGACTGCCACCAGATCGTGGATGTGGGCCTTGATCGCGTGCCGCAGTTCCGGCGTGCTTGCCGCTTCCCCCTGCTGCAGCACAGAGAGATAATTATCCAGTAGCTGTAACACCCCTGCGCTTCCCGCCAGCGGTTCCACCAGCAAATCGTCCAGATTGCGGATAATCGTGGTCAGTGGTTTGCGCGGTACCGCAATGCAGACGAAGCGGGATGGTCCCGGCACCACAGTGTTGCTCGGAGCAGCATTCGAAATCGCGACACCGCCGCCGGGCGCAATTTCTGTTTCACGCCCCAGTTGGGAAACGATGCGGCGCCCCACCCGATGGACGTAGAGGACAACGTCATCGTTGCCATCGGCCACAAGATCTGATGTGCGTTCCGCAGAAAACCCTGCACCGAAACTCATTTGCTGCACATGAACGCCGGTATTTGCAGCTGGCGAAGCATTGCCATCGCACAAGTGACTCACTCTCACCTGCATGTCGAATGGGCCGTCGGAAAGGGGCGATAGCGTCCGCCGGGTCACGGAACGGTCGAAAACGCTATACCAACTCCGCAGGCGGTCCTCAGATGGAACGTTCTCCGTCGAGAACTGAAGCGTGGTCGTCAGCATGCCAGTTCCTCCGGGCCCAGGTCTCCAAGCCCTTTTTGGCGCGCGAGAAATAGACTTGGCAGGGAGGGTCAGTCCTGAGACAACTACGAAGCCTTCACGAAAGGATCACGAAATTTCGCTGAAGGGGGGCGCTCACGTACCGCTTTGGTCCATTCCAGCTTTGCCTCAACGCCGGTCGCCTGATACGCGACGGCCACGAAGTCAAACTGCGTCCCCGGGCGTTCCAACTCCTTTGTCACTTGGTTCAGAATCGCGGGCGCCTCGTCTCCAAAGAAGAAATCCTCAAGATCCTGTGGCCCAGAACCTTCGCGTCAGACGATTCACTCGTCCAGGTTCTATCGGATATCCGCCATGCGCTCGGACAAGAAGCGCAATGCTTCATCACCACGGTCCCAAGGCGCGGTTATCGTTTCGATGCGCCCGTGAGCGAAGACGCAGACCCGCAGTTGTCTCCAACGGCTTTAGCTGTTCCAAACACGCGATACGCGCCGAGCGGCGAGTTGCGAATCGCGTACCAAATTTTGGGCGATGGTCCGATTGATCTGGTTCATGTTCCGGGCTGGGTTTCGCATGTGGAATACGGCTGGGAAGAGCCATCGCTCGCGCAATTTTACCGCGGCTTGGGGAAATTCTCTCGCCTGATCCTGTTCGACAAGCGTGGCACCGGTCTTTCGGATCGCGATGCCGGACTGCCCGATATTCAGCAGCGCATGGATGACGTGCGCGCCGTGATGGACGCCGCGGAATCGCGGCGCGCGGTAATCTTCGGCTGGTCCGAGGGCGTGAGTATGGCGATCAGCTTCGCAGTTACATATCCCGAACGCACGATTGCACTGGTTCTTTTCGGAGCGTTCGCAAAGCGCGAATGGGCTCCGGACTATCCTTGGGCACCCACTCCTGAACAGCGGAAAAGAGAGTTCTACGATGTCCTGGAGCGTGAATGGGGTGGGCCCGTCGGCATCGAGCAGATCGCGCCAAGCCGGGCGAAGGATCCCGCATTTCGCGATTGGTGGGCCACTTACCAGCGCCGCAGTGCGAGTCCTGCTGCCGCGCTCGCGCTGGCACGCATGAACACGTCTATCGATGTACGCAAATTCCTATCTGAGATTCACGTTCCCACACTGATCATGCACCGCCGCGATGATCGCGACGTGAAGCTGCAAGAGGGCAAATATATTGCAGAACGGATTTCCGGCGCGCGCTTTGTCGAATTCGACGGCGAGGACCATCTCCCGTTTTCAAGCGATGCCGACTCTGTCCTTGGCTGTACGGAAGAGTTCGTGCGCGGCCTGCCCTTGGAGCAATCGCTGATCCCTGGTGCGACGGCTCCGGTCGCCTTGGCGCATTAAGCCACCAAGTTCACTCTAAGCCAAAACACCGTTCTCTCCCGCCCAAGTATCCGGGGGCACCCGAGCCTATTTCGCCTGTATCAACCCCCAAACTGGAGAAAACTCATGTCACACATTTTACGGGGCTCGCTTTGGGCGAGTCTGTTTGTTTCCTCAGCGCTCATGGCGGCTTCTTCGCCTGCCTTTGCGAAGAAAGTCTCGTTCGATATGCCCGTGTCGGCCGGCGCGGCCACGTGCCTGCCGAATGCAATCGCACATGTCACGATCAAGCCGCACGGTGCCACCGATGAAATGCACGTTCGGGCGACCGGACTGCCCCCGAACACCGATTTCGATCTGTTCGTCATTCAGGTGCCGACGGCGCCCTTTGGCTTTTCCTGGTATCAGGGCGATGTTGAAACAGACGATAACGGCGTCGGCAACGGCGATTTCGTGGGCCGCTTCAGCGTGGAAACCACGATCGTCGATCCAAACACGGCTTCTGCTCCCGTGGTGTTCCCGACCGATGCGGCCAGCAATCCGGCACCGCTCGACCTCAACGCGCCATCTATCCAGACCTATCATCTCGGATTGTGGTTCAACCGGCCGAAGGACGCGGCCAAGGCCGGATGCGCCGACACGCAGACGCCGTTCAATGGCGAACACGATGCCGGTATCCAGGTGCTGAACACCGCAAATTTCCCGGCCGATTCCGGGCCCTTGCGGCAAGTGAAGTAAAGCCTCTCCTGCCTCGCTTGGAGTGGGCGGGTTCACCTGCCCACTCCACCTCTCCTTGCAACCAGGAAGTGCCGAATACGCCATGCTCTCGCGGCGAGCGTGTTTATCGTAAAGCGCGCGCCCTCACCGTGGGAGGTTGTGCTGAGCGCGACTCCCCGCTAAACGATGCGCTTAACCTGCAATCCGGCTTCGATTCGGCACGCGCCTTTCGCGTGCAGCGGCTTGCGCGCGAGGCAGAATGCCCAAACGGGAAGACATCCACACCGTTCTCATCATTGGCGCAGGACCCATTGTAATCGGCCAGGCGTGTGAGTTCGACTATTCCGGCGCTCAAGCCTGCAAGGCACTCCGCGCCGAGGGCTATCGTGTGGTGCTGGTGAATTCCAATCCCGCCACCATCATGACCGATCCGCAACTGGCGGACGCAACTTACATTGAACCGCTCACGCCTGACTTCGTAGAGAAGATTGTCGCACGCGAGCGGCACAATATTCCGATCGGTCGCGTGTTCGCATTGCTACCAACAATGGGAGGACAAACGGCGCTCAACACCGCGCTTTCTCTCCGCAAGCGCGGCGTGCTCGATAAATACAACGTGGAGCTAATCGGCGCATCCGCCGACGCCATTGACAAGGCGGAAGACCGCGAGCTGTTCCGCCGCGCGATGTTGAAGATCGGACTCGATGTGCCACGTGGGCAGACGCTGAAAGGCTATCTGCGCCACAAGAAGGATGAGCGAGGCAACTTCCTCTACGACGGTCAGAACGATCCGATCATGGAGCTGTCGCCGGAAGCGTTTGCGCATGCTTTACAGGCGCTGGAGGAAGTGGGGCTGCCCGCGGTGATCCGTCCGTCCTTCACGCTGGGCGGAGCCGGCGGCGGCATCGCCTATAACAGGGAAGAATTCTTCGACATTGTCGAATACGGGCTTGATATCTCGCCCACCAACGAGGTGCTGATCGAGGAATCGGTGCTTGGCTGGAAGGAATATGAGATGGAAGTTGTACGCGACCGCGCCGACAATGCCATCATCATCTGCTCCATCGAGAACGTGGATCCTATGGGCGTGCACACGGGCGATTCCATCACGGTTGCTCCTGCCCTGACGCTCACCGACAAAGAGTACCAGAGAATGCGCTCCGCCAGCATCGCAGTGTTGCGTGAGGTCGGCGTGGAGACCGGCGGTTCGAACGTGCAGTTCGCGGTGAATCCAGCGGATGGCCGCATGGTCGTAATCGAAATGAACCCGCGGGTGTCGCGCTCCTCCGCGCTCGCATCGAAAGCCACCGGCTTCCCTATTGCCAAGATCGCCGCAAAACTGGCGGTCGGCTACACGCTCGACGAATTGCAGAACGACATCACCCAAATCACGCCCGCGAGCTTCGAGCCTGCAATTGATTATGTGGTGACGAAGATTCCCCGCTTCGCCTTCGAAAAATTTCCGGGCGCAGAACCGGTGCTTACCACCTCCATGAAATCGGTCGGCGAAGCGATGGCAATCGGACGTACTTTCGCGGAATCCATTCAGAAGGCGCTGCGCTCGCTCGAGACCGGCCTTACAGGTTTCGACGAAATCCCGTTGCCAGACGACCCAAACGGCATTCGCGCCGAGTTGGCCAAGGCCTCCCCGGACCGGATGCGCGTGGTGGCACAGGCGATGCGTGGGGGATTTCCGCTGGAGGAGATCGCTGCGATCACGAACTACGATCCCTGGTTCCTCGGCGAAATCGAAGCGATTCTCCAGGTTGAGCGCGACATCGCCGCGGCAGGATTGCCCGAGGATTCGAAAGATCTGCGGCGCCTGAAGGCGATGGGCTTTTCGGACGCTCGGCTGGCCAACCTCACAGGATACGCTGAGAAGGAACTCCGCGAGTTGCGCAATCGGCTCGACGTGCATCCGTGCTTCAAGCGCATCGACACCTGTGCGGCAGAATTCGCGGCGCTCACGCCCTATATGTATTCGACTTACGAAGCGCCGGTTGGCGACGCGGCCGAATGCGAGAGCCGCCCCACGGATAAGAAGAAGATCATCATTTTGGGCGGCGGCCCCAACCGTATCGGCCAGGGAATTGAATTCGACTATTGCTGCTGTCACGCCGCATTCGCGCTGTCTGCGCAAGGCTTCGAAACCATTATGGTCAACTGCAACCCGGAAACGGTTTCGACAGATTACGATACTTCGGACCGCTTGTATTTCGAACCGCTCACGGCCGAAGACGTGCTCGAAATCGTACGCAAGGAGCAGTCGAACGGCACCCTAGCCGGCGTGATCGTGCAGTTCGGCGGCCAGACGCCGCTCAAGCTTGCCAACACGCTGGTGGAAGAAGGTGTGCCTCTTCTTGGCACCTCTGCCGACGCCATCGATCTTGCCGAAGACCGAAAGCGGTTTCAGACGCTGTTGCAGACGCTTGACCTGAAGCAGCCGCACAACGCCACGGCCATGACTGCGGACGAAACGCTCGCTGCCGCGCGCGAAATCGGTTTTCCGATCATTCTGCGGCCGTCCTACGTGCTTGGCGGGCGCGGCATGGTCGTTGTGCCGGACGAAGCGACGCTCAAATCCACCGTCCAATCCGGCGATGTGTTTCGCATCTCCGGCGCCAATCCGGTGTTGATCGATGCGTTCCTCAACAACGCGGTGGAAGTTGATGTCGATGCGATCTGCGATGCAAATGGCGACGTGTTCATCGCCGGCATCATGGAGCATATCGAGGAAGCCGGCGTGCATTCGGGAGACTCCGCCTGCTCCCTGCCGCCGCATTCGCTGAACAAGAAGACAATCACGGAAATCGAACGACAAACCATTGCGCTTGCCCGCGCGCTGGAAGTGAGCGGGCTGATGAACGTGCAGTATGCCGTGCAGAATGGCGACATTTATGTACTCGAAGTGAACCCGCGCGCCAGCCGCACGGTGCCGTTCGTTGCCAAGGCGATCGGTCTACCCGTTGCCGCCATTGCTGCGCGTGTGATGGCGGGCGAACGGCTCGCGGATTTCGATCTCCGCCGTGCCGAACGCTCGCATATCGCAGTGAAAGAATCGGTGATGCCGTTCAACCGCTTTCCCGGCGTGGATCCGATCTTGGGCCCCGAAATGCGCTCCACCGGGGAGGTGATGGGCATTGATGAAAACTTCGGGTTGGCCTTTGCGAAAAGTCAGGTCGGCGCGGGACTGAAGCTTCCGCTTTCCGGCACCGTATTCATTTCGCTCAAGCAGTCGGACAAACCTGCCGCGGCCGCGCCCGCGAAACAGCTCCTGGAGATGGGCTTTGAGATCATCGCCACACGCGGCACCGCGAAATTCCTGCGAGAAGCAGGCCTCGAAGTGCGCCTGATCAACAAGGTCCTGGAAGGCCGGCCGCACATCGTGGACGCATTAAAGAACGGTGAGGTGCAGCTGGTATTCAACACGACGGAAGGGGCGCAGTCGCTGGCCGATTCCTTCTCCATTCGCCGCACCGCACTTCAGCAGAAAGTACCCTATTACACGACGATCGCCGGCTCCATTGCGGCCACGCAAGCCATTGCGGCCCTTCGGGAAGGGGCTTTGGACGTGCGCCCGCTCCAGGCCTATGGCTGAGGCGGGAACCTTTTGCGGCTCCGCGCGTCTCTTGAAGTCGCGGTGAGCCCCTCCTACAGTATTCGGGAGGATTTCGGATAATGCAGAGCTTCGCCACCGGCTGGGACCCAGCCGGACGGAGTGTTTTTGCCACGTATAGGACGACCTGATCGATGGAACGGATACCGATGACGGCAGAGGGGTATAAGGCCCTCGAGGACGAGATCAGTCACCTGAAAGTGGCTGAGCGGCCCGCAGTCATTCGCATGATCGAGGAAGCGCGCGCGCATGGCGACCTTTCCGAAAATGCGGAGTACCACGCCGCCAAAGAGCGCCAGGCCTTCATCGAAGGCCGTGTGGTGGAATTGGAGGATAAGCTCTCGCGCGCGGACATCATAGATGTCTCGAAGCTATCCGGCACGACCGTGAAATTCGGCGCGACAGTCACCCTCATCGACGAAGATACGGATACGAAGGTGAAGTATCAGCTGGTCGGCGATCTCGAAGCAAACGCCAAAAAGGGCCGCATTTCGATTTCCTCGCCCATTGCGCGCGCGCTGATTGGCAAGAGCAAGGGCGATACCGTGGAGGTGGCCGCACCGGGCGGCGCTCGCTCTTACGAAATCCTCAAGGTGGAATTTCGCTAGACGCTTCGACGCTCGCATGGCGTTCAAGTGCGCGCTGCTCGGCGAAACGGCGTTCCTCCGTCAGGCCGGCCAGCCAATCCATGAAGGCGAACATCACGCCAGACAACAAAAACGTCACGTGCAGCGCAATCAGCCAAACCAATTTTCGGGTATCCAGCGGAACTCCAGGCTCCGTCAGGAACACAAAAGCGCGGAGCAGTGAAATGGCGGAGATTGCCACGATCGAACCGATGAGCTTCATTTTAAGGCCGGAAAAATCCAGCGTACCCATCCACGAAGGCCGGTCCGGGCTGCCAACAGCTGCGCTGATTTTCGAGACGAAGTTTTCGTAGCCGGAAAAGATCACGATCAACACCAGATTTCCGGCCAACGAAAGGTCTATCAGCGTGAGCACCGACAGGATCATGTTCTCGGCATCAAGCCGCAACACTTCCGGAATAGATGCCAGAAGCTCCCGTACGAACACGACCAGAAGCATGGCCAGCGCAATCATTAAGCCCACATAGAACGGCGCCAGCAGCCAACGTGATCCGAAAAGACCGGCTTCGAGGTATTTTTCGATCCAGTTTCGCGGTGGCATGCTTTTTCCTTTTCCAACCCGAGCGTATTTGAACCCATGCAGATATTCGAACGTATTTCAATCGGAGGGGGTACCTGCGCGCACGAGGCCACCGGTCAGTTCGGGGGCGGAGAGGGGCGGGTCGAACCACGAGGCTGGTTCTGATAGATATGTTTTCGCGACGTCAGGGACTATATTGTGGGAGGAATTTGGGCTGGAAACAGAAATGGCCACCATCGCGCTGGTCGATGATGACAAGAATATCCTTACCTCCGTCAGCATGCTGCTGGAGCAGGAGGGATACGACGTGCGCGCCTATTCGGATGGTGCGTCGGCGTTCACCGCACTGACTGCTGAGCCACCCGATCTTGCAATTCTGGACATCAAGATGCCGCGCATGGATGGGTTGGAACTGTTGCGCCGGCTCCGTCAGGCGAGCGATCTGCCGGTGATCTTCCTCACCTCCAAGGACGAGGAGATCGACGAAGTCGTGGGACTGAATGCCGGCGCCGACGACTACATCCGCAAACCTTTTTCGCACCGCCTGCTTCTTGAGCGGGTTAAGGCCGTGCTGCGGCGGCGCGAGCCTCCGAAGGAGTCTACGGAACCGGGTGAAGCCAAGCGGGAAGTGATGGTGCGGGGGAGCCTCGTGCTGGATCCGCAGCGGCACGAATGCACCTGGGATAGCAAGCCTGTCCGGCTGACGGTCACCGAGTTTCTGATCCTGCAATGTCTGGCGCAGCGCCCGGGCTTCGTAAAGAGTCGCGATAACCTGATGGACGCAGCCTATGACGATCAAGTTTATGTGGATGATCGCACGATCGACAGTCACATCAAGCGGCTGCGAAAGAAGTTTAAAGTCGTCGATGACAATTTCGATGCAATCGAGACGCTGTATGGCGTGGGCTATCGTTACCGCGAGAGTTAGGCCGGAGTGTCAGGCGTTCTGAGCGATTCCCTGTTTCGGCGCGGACGCTGGCGCTCTTCTGGTTTCGTCCGGCGTGCGTTTGCCTCGCTGAGGGGCCGCCCGCATATGAGCCTTACAAGGCGTATTATTGCATTTAACGCATTTGCGCTTGTCTTCCTGATCGCTGGCGTTCTGACCGTCGAATCGCACCGCGTGGGTTTGGTGGACGAACGGCT
The DNA here is from genome assembly GCA_036267515.1 of Rhizomicrobium sp. Lineage (GTDB taxonomy): Bacteria > Pseudomonadota > Alphaproteobacteria > Micropepsales > Micropepsaceae > Rhizomicrobium. Next base: position 38,382 of record DATAVW010000185.1, on the reverse strand, counting down.
CGCCGGAATCCGGCAGCAGGCACAGATCGTCGCGTCAACGCTCGCAGAATACACAACCGATCAGGAAGAACACGTAATCAATCTCGATGAAGCAGAGCCACTTCTCAGCCAACTGATCGCACCCACGCCTTTGCGTGCGCGCCTGTACGGCACGGATGGGCAGCTAGAACTTGACACACGCAATCTGCTCGCACGCAACGTGGTGGAAGTTTCCGAATTGCCGGCCCTCGACTTCTGGAGCCGCGTCCAACAAACTGGGGGACGCATTTACGATGGCGTCATGGGCGTACGCCCCTTCTCACGGCTCGAACCCTATCTTGAAACAGGAAATGACGGCCGCATCTACGCCGAAGTCAATCAGGCGCTGAATGGCGAGGCAACCACCGCTGAACGCGTGGATGAACACAATCGGCTGGTGCTGTCGGTGGCCGTGCCGGTGCAACGATTCAAGTCCATCTACGGGGCATTGATGGTTTCGACGGAAGGCGGTGACATCGACAGCATCCTCAGAGGAGAACGCGCAACGCTCATCGAAGTATTTCTGGTCGCGCTGATCGTCATGCTGATTTCCTCGCTGTATCTGGCCGGCTTCATCGCGGAGCCGGTTCGCCGCTTGGCCGCAGCAGCAGATCGGGTTCGCGGAGGCCGGATGGGCCGGGAGGTCATGCCATCCATGCCTGACCGCGAGGATGAGATCGGCGATCTCGCCAGAAGCCTGTCGGAGATGACACGAGCCCTCTACGAGAGAATGGATGCGGTTGAGAGCTTTGCCGCGGACGTAGCGCACGAGCTCAAGAACCCGCTGACTTCGCTCAAAAGCGCGATTGAAATGCTTCGCCGTGCCACTGATGACCAATCGCGCGAACAGCTCATGCAGGTCGTGCGGAACGACGTTCGGCGTATCGACCGGCTGATCACCGATATTTCCGATGCCTCGCGACTGGATGCCGAGTTGAGCCGGGAACCGGCGCTACCTGTCGATCTTGGACATCTGCTCGCGACAATTCTCGACGTTTACCACGTGCTCGGCCTGCCGAGGGGCATCACCTTGGACATCGAATTGCCAGCGAACGTCACAATGATCGTGATGGGCCGGGATGAACGTTTTGGCCAAGTGTTCCGCAACATTATCGACAATGCCGTCTCATTCAGTCCCGAGGAGGGTGTAATCGCCGTGACGGCGAGCAGAATCGGCAAGATTGCCCGCGTCGCAATCGAGGATGAAGGCACCGGCATTCCGCCGGAAAATCTCGAGACGATTTTCAACCGCTTCTACACAGAGCGCCCGCAAGAACAGGGCTTCGGCAAGAACTCCGGCCTGGGACTTTCCATTGCCCGCCAGATTGTGCAGGGACATGGAGGCCGCATCTGGGCTGAGAACCGCGAAGGCGCGGAGGGAGCACGATTCGTGGTTGAACTCCCACTGGTGGAAAGCGCATGAGTGCGAGCATACATGCGACCTGTGTGCTCTTGGGAAGCGCCGGCGAGGCATTTGGCGCGCCGGCCGACGCAGGCGTTCTGCTGAAGGGACCGAGCGGTTCCGGAAAATCCGATCTCGCGCTTCGCCTTATAGAGCGCGGCGGCATGCTCGTTGCGGATGACCGGACAGAATTGTTCCGGGATGGAACAGCGCTTGCCGCGCGCGCCCCGTGCGCATTGGCAGGATTGCTGGAAATCCGGGGAGTTGGGATCCTTGAACTTCCCCATGCGGCACGTGCGAAAATCGCGCTGGTTATCGAGCTTGTCCGTCTGGCCGACATCGTTCGCCTTCCGGAGGCGGACCGCTATGCTCCACATTCCTCGCTTGGACTATCGCGCGAATATTGGCCGCCCATCATGCGTTTGAACGCGTCCGAATCTTCTGCGGTGGCGCGGATCGCGGCGGCGGTCGCAGCCCACGCGCACATTCGATTCCGACATGCCTGCCCGATAGATTGAGGCCGCGATATGCTATTCGAACGTATCCATCCTTTGGCACCTAGGCGGTGTTCCGGATGATTGGAATTGTGCTCGTCACCCATGGCCGGCTTGCCCAGGAAATCATCGCAGCCATGGAACACATGGTCGGGCCGCAACCACAGCTTCGGGCTGTCTGCATCGGCCCCGAAGATGACGTGGAGCGGCGCCAGCGGGAAATCGCCGCCGCAGCGCATTCGGTGGATACGGGCAGCGGAACTGTTCTCGTAACGGACATGTATGGCGGCACGCCGTGCAATCTCGCGCTCACACTCCTTCAACGTGGAAAAATTGAAGTCTTGGCGGGCGCCAACCTACCGAGCCTTATCAAGCTGATCGATATTCGCGGAAAGCTGCCGCTCGAGCAGGCGGTGAAGGAAGCCATCGACGCCGGGCGGAAGTACATGCGCGCCGGCTCTGCCGACCTTGCGCCAGGGCCGCAGACGTGAGCGACCCGATCGCCATCAAAACCATCATCTTGAACAAACTGGGCCTTCACGCCCGGGCGGCTGCGAAGCTGGTGGAAGCCGCGGCGCGCTTTCAATCCACAATTGAGATCAAGAAGGGTGACGAAACAGTGGACGCCCGTTCCATTCTTGGCCTGATGATGCTCAATGCCCGCATTGGCAGCGAGATCGAAGTTGTTGCCACGGGAAGCGACGCGCATGAGGGATTGGCGGCTGTCCTGGCGCTCATCCAGGCAAAATTCGGAGAGGATTAGGGCTCGCGGCTTCCTTCCGCCTCATCCGCAAACAACAATTTCTGGCGCTGCTCGACCCCGCCGGTGCTTGCTGTCGAATATTGGTCCGCGAATCGCACCACCGGCTCGGCATCCGGGAACATCCACTGCAGCGGGTCCGTTCCTGCCTCGCTGGCAGAGGCAACTTCATCGGCATCCGCGATCTCAGTAACCGGAACTGCGGGACCCGGCGTAGATTGGTGGGACGATGGAACACCCCATAATGCGGCAATGATAACGGCCACCGTTGCCATGGTGACACCTGCTGTCCGCCACTGGCGTCGCCGTCGCGCAATGGTGCCGGCTTGCGCAAGGACCCGCGTCGCGAAATCGGGACTGAGACGCACCTCGCCGAGGGAGTGTCGGTCATTCATTCCACATCTCCCGCAAGAAGAAGCGCCCGCAGATTTTCGCGGGCGCGATGGAGCCGCGACTTCACCGCGGAGACGCTGGATCGGGACAGCTGCGCCACTTCCTCATAACTTCTTGGCGTTTCCAGCGACAGACGCAAGATATCCTGTTGCGGCGGTGGCAATTGCCCGATCTGCATGTCCATCGCCGCAAGCCGGTCGGGCTGCGGTTCCGGCGACGGCACTGTTTCGTGCGAAGGCTGGTATGCCGAGAACAGCCGCCGCCATCCGGCCCGGGCGCGCAGGTGATCGCGGCAGGCATTGCGCGCAATCTGAAACAGCCACGGCTCGAAGCGCTCGGGCACGCGAAGCCGCCCCAGCGACAGCACCATTTTCACGAAGACCGTCTGGCACACATCTTCGTACTGGGCATCCTCTTTTATCTGCACGATCACGAAACGCGCGACTCGCTGCTGATATTGGACAATCAGTTGTTCCATTGCGCGGCGATCACCGCTGCCGGCCCGCGCAATCAACGCAAGCGTCTTGGCCGGCAGAGGTTCGGACGAGCGCACAGATATCCGTTCACTTGTCCGCGCCACCCATATCGTCACCCGATCCCATCAAACCTCGAATCTGGTTGTGGAGCGAATGCAGTTTGCGGTGAACATCCGCGAGCTTTTTCACCTGCTCCGGCGTCAGCACGTTGCGGACGGCCACCGCTGTATCGGCCATGTTCTGCGTCAGCGCGGCTTCAGCACGCGTTGCTTGTTCCACCAGCGGCTTGAGGTTAGCGGTGCTCACGCTGCCCTGCCCCAGCAGCTTTGCGGCGAACTGCTCGTGAACGCTTTGCAGTTGGGCGTGCAGCGCCTCCATCTGGGCCTTGTTGGAATTGAGGATCAGCTGAATCTGCGATTGCTGTGCCGGAGTAAGGTCAGCTGATTGAAGCAGCATCAGAAAGGGCGAGCCGTGCATTCCGCCCATGCCATGATGACCAAGCCCCGCCATGCTCATCGGCTGGGCAGCGCTTGGTTGGGCGGCTAGGGGCTGGGCGCAGAGGAGGCCGGCCGAAAGGGCTGCGAGAAGGAGTTTGTGCGTCACGATATTCACTCCGGATCAGGCTGGTTGCACTCCAAGGACGGTGCGCTTGGCCGAAAGTTTCGCCAAGGTCGTTATAAATATGATCTACCGCGCATTCGAACACGTTTTCGGTTGCGTGAAGGGCTCCGGCCACGCAAATCTGCCATCGCCGATTACCTGGGGTCGCGGGGCCATGCCGTCGAAACTGCCCATTTGGGGTGCCATCGCGATTGTTATTGCGACGCTCCTTCTGGCTTGGGCCATTATCCCCAACCTGCACCCCCCGCCGAAGGATGAGGCGGTCGCCGACCAGTTCCCGAATGACCAATTCCCTTCGACCTATAAGCCGCTTCCGTCGCGGCCGATCGTCATTCGCGGCGCGACCGTTCTCACCGGCACCGACCGTGAGCTCGCAAATGCGTCCATTCTGCTGCAGAACGGAAAAATTGTAGCCATCGGAGCGAAGGTGCCGGAGCCGCCAGACTCGGTCGTGATCAACGGCAGGGGCAAATTCGTCACGCCCGGCATTATCGATATCCATTCGCATCTCGGCGTCTATCCCTCGCCGGCCAATGAGGCGACGAGCGACGGCAACGAGGCGACCAAGCCGACCACACCGGAGGTTCGCAGCGAAAATTCCGTATGGCCGCAGGATCCTGGTTTCACGCGCGCTCTGGCCGGCGGCGTAACGACCATGGAGATTTTGCCCGGCTCCGCCAACCTGATTGGCGGCCGTTCCGTGGTGCTGAAGAATGTGCCGTCGGTCACCACGCAGGGCATGAAGTTTCCCGGTGCGCCGTACGACCTGAAAATGGCGTGCGGCGAAAATCCCAAGCGCGTCTACGGCGAGAAAGGCGGCCCGCAAACCCAAATGGGCAATGTCGCCGGCTATCGCGCGGCCTTCGAGAAGGCAACGGAGTACCGCGAGAAGTGGCGCAAATACTGGAAATCCAAGGGCGGCGACAAACCGGATCGCGATATCGGGATGGAAACGCTGGCGCTGGTGCTCGACAAAAAAATTCCCGTGCAGATGCACTGCTATCGCGGCGACCAGATGGCCACGATGATCGATGTGGCGAAGGAGTTCGGCTTCCGCATTGCCGCCTTCCACCATGCGACCGAGGCCTACAAGGTCGCCGACCTTCTGAAGAAGAACCACATTTGCGCCGTGATGTGGGCGGATTGGTGGGGCTTCAAGATGGAAGCCTATGACGCGGTGCCGGAAGGCCTTGCGATGGTGGATCATGCCGGCGCCTGCGCGACGATCCACTCCGACGATCCCATCGGCATTCAGCGGCTGAACCAGGAAGTTGCTAAAGCGATGGCGGCGGGGCGGCGGATGGGTTACCGCATCACGCGCGCGCATGCGGTAACGTGGATGACGCGCAACCCCGCCTATGCGCTCGGCATCCTCAATCAGACGGGCACCTTGGAAAAAGGCAAAATGGCAGATGTGGTGCTGTGGGACACCGATCCGCTCAGCGTGTACGCGCACGCAGAGAAGGTCTTTATCGATGGCGCGCTGCTCTATGACCGCGATAATCCGAAGATCAGCCCGCGAAGCGATTTCGAGCTCGGTCAGGAATTCAACGGCAGCACGGGCGGAGCGGGGCAATGAGAGCCGCACTGATCCCCTTTGTTGCGGCGGCTGCAATTCCTACCATCGCTCTTGCGCAACCGGCCGGCGAGCCCCGGAATCTGCAACAGGCTCCGCAAACTGCTGCTCCAGTCCGTGCCCCGAATACGCCGGCCAACAAGCCCTTGGCCGGCGGCGGACCGGCAACGCTCATCCGGCATGGTCATCTCTACACCGTTGGCCCGGCGGGCACGGTGAATGACGGCGATCTGCTGATTCAGGGCGGCAAGATCGTGCAGGTCGGCCCCAATCTTTCGCCCCCGGATGGCGCGAAGATCGTGGACGCGCATGGCAAACCCGTCACGCCGGGGCTCATGGCTTCCGCCACCGATCTCGGCATCGTCGAGGTGCCCCTTGTCGCCGAGACCAACGACACCGGGCCTGGGCTCGATGAGAGCCGTTTCGATACCGACGATACTGCGGGACCGCATGAGGAGGAGCGGGTTGCCGGCGCGGCGTTCGATGTCGCCGACGCTGTCAACCCCTCCTCGACACTCATTCCCATCGCGCGCATTGCCGGCGTGACCCGTACGCTTACCACGCCTTCGATCGGCAGCGGCGTCTTCCGCGGACAGGCGGTGGTCATTAATCTTGGCAACGGCCCCAATATTATCGACAAGCCGAAGGCCGGTATGGTCGTGAACCTCACCACCGGCAGTGGCCAGAACAGCCGCCCGATGCTGTGGGCCACGTTCCGCGAGACGCTCGACGACGCGCGTGAATACTGGTCGCAACGCGCCGGCTATCACCGCCCCGGCGGGGCGCGAGACCAGCGGACCGTGCGCATCGATCTGGATGCCCTTGAACCTGTCATCCATGGCCGCGAGCCGCTGATCGTGAATGTCGACCGCGCCTCCGACATCCGGCAGGTTATCGCTTACACACAGGCCAACAAACTGAAGCTTGTCATCGAGGGCGGCGCGGAAGCGTGGCAGTGCGCGCGCGATCTCGCCGCGGCGCAAGTGCCCGTCGTCCTCGATAACGATCTCAACCTGCCGACCACCTTCTCGGCACTCGGGGCGACCGAGAAGAACGCCGCGAGACTGGATGCAGCGGGGGTCACCGTCATCTTCCAGCCGCAAAACGACGGACCCGGCCACTACGCACGCACCATCACGCAGATCGCCGGTAATGCAGTGGCGAACGGCATGCGATGGGATCATGCGCTCGCCGCCATCACCCGGAACCCGGCGCAGGTCTGGGGCATTGCCGATAGCTATGGCACGCTTGAGCCGGGCAAGGATGCGGATGTGGTGATCTGGGACGGCGACCCGCTGAACGTGACGAGCGCCCCCACGGCAGTGTTTATCCGTGGAGAGAGCATTCCGCTGGTTTCGCGGCAGACGAAACTGCGTGACCGCTACCGCGATCTCAAGCACAAGGATCCGCCTTTCGCGTATCGGTGAGTCATGCGTTTCGTCTCTCGTCTTTTTTCATGCGCTGCCGCGGCGGTTGCCGCGGCATTCCTGTTTACCGCCGCAGCGCCGACACCCCTGCCTTCACCTGCTCACTCACCAGCGGCATCGACGACGGAAGCGCAAGCCCATCCAGCGCTATGGACGGTGCACGGTTCGAAGGCCATCATCTATCTCCTCGGCTCTATCCACGTGCTGCCGCCGAAGCTGCAATGGCGCACGCCGCAAATAAATGCCGCACTGAACGCCGCCGACACGTTCGTGTTCGAAATTCCCATGGACGCGAGCCAAAAGGCGGATATCCAGGAATTCGTGAAAGCGAACGGCTACCTCCCAGAAGGGACAGCGCTGCCATCGCTGCTGCCGTCCGAGGCGCGCAAGGATTACGCCGCCGCACTTAGTCTCACGCATGTTCCGCCGGACAAGCTCACGCCCATGCGGCCGTGGCTCGCGTTGCTTGTGCTGGAGGCCGGCATGGTGAACCAGCAGCACTTCTCCGTGGATAGCGGTGTGGACAGGCAAGTGTACGCAATCGCGCTGAAGCAAAAGGGCGTCAGCTTCCGCGCCTTCGAAACACCGGAGCAGCAGCTGCGTTTGCTCATGCCGGAAGACCAATCCCTGGAGGTTCAGGAGTTCGATGCGGCCCTGAAGGACTTGCTGAACGAGAGCACATCGATCGGGGATCTGATCCACGCCTGGGCGCGTGCCGATGTGACGAAGCTGAACGAATTGATGAACAGCGGCTTCAAGGACAACCCCCGCGCAGAGAAAACCCTGTTCGAGGATCGCAACCACGCCTGGGTCGCGCAGCTGGAAACCATGCTGAACCAGCGCCACGTCTTCTTCGTGACAGCGGGCGCCGGTCACTTCGCGGGACAGAAAGGCATCCCCGCCCTGCTCCGCGCCGAAGGCTATAGGGTGGATGGTCCCTAGGCGTCGCTCTTCTGCGCACTCCAAGTTTTCAAGCCCGACGGCTGTTCGGCCGTGTCTGGCGCTGGAAAGCGGGCTTAGGACCATGAGAGCCGACGGAGCTACGGCTGGCCGCTGCCACCCGCCGCCCCGTACACCTGCCCGTTCGCATAGCTCGCGTCGGCGGCGGCGAGCTGCACATAAATCGACGCCAGCTCCGCCGGCTGACCGGGGCGGCCGAACGGTGTCTGCCCGCCGAACTTCTCCAGTTTTTCCATGGGCGCGCCGCCGCTGACCTGCAGCGGAGTCCAGATTGGACCAGGTGCCACGCCGTTGACGCGAATGCCTTTTGGCCCCAGCTGCTTCGCCAGCGACTTCACATAGTTCATCGTTGCCGCTTTGGTTTGCGCATAGTCGTATAGATCGGGCGAGGGATCGTAAGCCTGCTCGGATGTCGTGCCGATAATCGCCGACCCCGGCTTCAGATGCGGCAGTGCCGCCTTGATGATCCAGAACGGCGCATAGATGTTGGTCTTCATCGTCGCGTCGAAATCTTCCGTTGTGAGATCGAGGATCGATTCGCGCGACTGCTGACGCCCCGCATTGCACACAACGATGTCGAGCCCGCCCAGTTCTTCCACCGCGCGTGCGACCAGCTGTTTGCAGAAATTCTCGTCCCGCAGATCGCCGGGAATGGGCACGCCCTTGCGTCCCGCTTCCTTGATCAGCGCGATCACCTCGCACGCATCGGGTTCTTCCGTGGGATAATAGTTGATGGCGACGTCCGCGCCTTCACGCGCGTAAGCGATGGCCGCCGCGCGGCCCATTCCGGAATCGCCGCCAGTGATGAGCGCCTTGCGTCCGGCAAGCCGCCCCGAGCCTTTGTAGCTTTCCTCGCCATGATCCGGTTTCGGATCCATTTTGCCTGCGAGCCCTGGCCAAGGCTGCTCCTGCTTCTTGAAGGGCGGACGCGGATATTTGGTGGTCGGGTTTTGCATTGGCTTCGCTTTCGGTTGCGGTCGGGTGGCGCACACGAGGAAGAGGCGGCGCCGGCTGCAATCAGGCCCGCTCCGGTTCTAATCGCGCCACGGCGCGACAGCGCATTTGGCTCATCCATGGCACCGTTCCTCCGCGTATTGGAGGAAAACGGGCGGACAGGGCACTCGTTGCGCCCCTTGATTTGGTGCGCTACTATCTCTATAATCCTGTGTTCAGCGAGTGTACGACGATAAAATGGATGAATGGAGGTAAAATTCAAATTCTAAGGTTTAATTCCGTAATTAAGTTGCTTGGACACTGATGTTCGGAGTACGAATAAAGACATGCATATTTCTTTATGTGTTATTGCGACTGCTTGCATGCCCCTGCTATATGGCCGCGCCCGCAGCCAAGGAGCGCTCCCGTGAGTCACGACTACGCCGTCAAGGACATCAACCTGGCCGATTGGGGCCGCAAGGAAATCGATATCGCCGAAACCGAGATGCCGGGGCTGATGGCCACGCGGGCAGAGTTCGGTTCGAGCCAGCCGCTCAAGGGCGCGCGCATCGCGGGCTCGCTGCACATGACCATTCAGACGGCGGTCCTGATCGAGACCCTGAAGGCGCTGGGCGCCGATGTGCGCTGGGCCTCGTGCAATATTTACTCGACACAGGACCACGCCGCGGCGGCGATTGCTGCCGGTGGCACGCCGGTGTTCGCGATCAAAGGCGAGAGCCTGGAAGATTATTGGGACTATACCCAGCGCATCTTCGAATGGGCTGACGGCGGCACGCCGAACATGATTTTGGACGATGGGGGCGATGCCACCCTGCTGGTGCATTATGGGCTGCGCGCCGAAAAAGGTGACACCCGCTTTCTCGAGGAGCCGGACAATGAGGAGGAAGAAGCATTCTTCGGCGCGATCAAGCGGCGCCTCAAGCACAAGCAGGGATGGTACTCCGAGCTTGCGCGTAACATTCGCGGTGTGACGGAGGAAACGACCACCGGCGTGCATCGCCTTTACGAAATGGAGAAGAAAGGCACGCTGCTTTTTCCCGCCATCAACGTGAACGACAGCGTGACCAAATCGAAGTTCGACAACCTCTATGGCTGCCGCGAGTCGCTGGTGGACGGCATTCGCCGCGGCACCGATGCGATGATGGCCGGCAAAGTCGCGATGGTGGCGGGCTTCGGCGACGTCGGCAAAGGCTCGGCGGCCTCGCTACGGCAAGCCGGCTGCCGCGTGATGGTGAGCGAAGTCGATCCTATCTGCGCCCTGCAGGCCGCGATGGAAGGCTACGAAGTGGTGACGATGGATGATGCGGCGCCGCGGGCGGACATCTTCGTCACCGCCACTGGGAACGTGGACGTGATCACCATCGATCACATGCGGGTGATGAAACATCGCGCGATCGTCGCCAACATTGGTCATTTCGATTCCGAAATTCAGGTGGCGGCGCTGAAGAATTACAAATGGCATAACGTGAAGCCGCAGGTGGACGAGATCGAATTCCCCGACGGCAAGCGTATCATTCTGTTGTCCGAAGGACGGCTGGTGAATCTCGGAAACGCCATGGGGCATCCAAGCTTCGTGATGTCGTCCAGCTTCACCAACCAGACCCTGGCGCAGATGGAACTGTTCGGGAATCCCGGCAAGTACGAAAAGAAAGTGTACACCTTGCCGAAGGAACTGGATGAGAAGGTCGCGCGGCTGCACCTCGACAAGATCGGCGTGAAGCTGACGCAGCTATCCAAAAAACAGTCCGACTATATCGGCGTGCCGGAGCACGGCCCCTTTAAACCGGATACCTATCGATACTAAGTCAGCGAGTTATGCTGACGAGCCAATTGCGGTCGATGCGATATCCCGTTCTTTGCGCTTGCGTTGCGCTCTGCATGTTCGCCGGGGCAGGAACTGCGGTCTACGCGGCAGATCGGCCGGATTGTCACGTGGGCAGCTACCGCCTGCGCGATGGACGTGCGGTGGATATTGCGCCCTCCGAAGGCAACACGCTGCGCTGGCGCATGTTCAGCGGCGAAACCGGTCAGCTGCATCCGGAAAAGAACGGTACCTGGAACAGCACCTATGGCTGGACCACGCGTCGGGACGGCAGAACGGTTTCATTCTCGGATTGCACGAAGGGCGGCATCATTTTCGGGAAGCAATCCGGCCAACGCATCGCTTTCAACGTGCGGGACACAACCTTTCGAAGCGGCGGGGTGAAACTGGTTGGCCGGCTGCTCATGCCGAACGGTAATGCGAAGGTGCCGGTTGTGGTTTTGGTTCACGGCTCCGAGCACGATTCCGCCCTGGAGTTCTATTCCTTACAGCGGATGTTTCCGGCGCAGGGAATCGGTGCCTTTGTCTATGACAAGCGCGGTACCGGTCTATCAGGCGGCCGCTATACACAGGATTTCAATGTGCTGGCGAACGATGCCGTCGCCGCGATGAAAGAGGTCAGGCGTCTTGCAGGCGCGCGGTCAGGCCGGATCGGGTATCAGGGCGGCAGCGAAGGTGGCTGGGTTGTGCCGTTGGCAGCCAACCGCGTGCCCGTGGATTTTGCCATTGTGAGCTTTGGGCTGGCCGTGACAGTGCTCGAGGAAGACCAGGAAAGCGTCGCACTGGACATGCACTTTCACCATCACCCGGCAGCGGACACGAAAAAAGCGCTGGAGCTCGCGCGCGCGGGCGAACACGTTGTGGAGACCGGTGGCAAGGAAGGCTACGAAGCGTTCGATGGCCTGCGCCAGAAATACAGATCCGAGCCTTGGTACAAGGATGTACATGGCGATTTCCTGTTCTTCGTCTTGCCGCTCAACAAGGCGCAGATCGAGGAGCAGGCGAAGAAGCTCTTATTCCACACACCGTTCCGTTACGAGCCGATGCCAGCCTTGCGAGCCTCCACCACACCGCAGCTTTGGATTCTGGGCAGCGATGACCTGGACGCGCCGAGCGCCGAAACGGCCTCCCGCATCAAATCGCTGATCGCCGCGGGCAAGGATTATACGCTGGCCGTCTATCCCGGCGCCGAACACGGCATGACCGATTATGAACTGGATACAAAAGGCGACCGCGTCTCCACTCGTTACGCGCCGGGCTATTTCCAGATGATGACTGACTTCATTCGGAATGGCAGGATCGATGCGCATTATGGAAACGCCGTGATCACTCGCCCGCGCATCCACTGAGCGTCGCCCGTGTGTTAGAGGCGTACGGGTGAGGATCGTTGTATCGATACGGTTCCTTTACGCTTTCTTAATACCCTTCCCTATGCGGACTCGGTGCTCGCGCGTATCATTTTGATTCCGAGTGATTCGCTGCGGATGCACGGAATCAGGGGGCGGTTTGGAATGTGTGCGCCGGCAGTACCAGTGAGCCGGGCAGATAACGGCAAGAGGCGCCGCGTATTGGGCGCTACCTTGATCCCCACCTTGTTGCTTCTGCCGCAGCCCGCGCTGGCAGCCGATACGGGTGCCGTCTCCACGCTCATGACGTTTGGCGCCATAGCCCTCGCGGTGGGCGCTTCTCTCTGGGCCATCGCTGCAAACGGTGTGGCGGCAAAGCTGCGCCGGTCTATTTCGTCGCTAAATGCGCGTACACGCGCGGCCCTCGCGGCCCGGGATGCCATCATCGAAGCGGGTCGCGAAAAGGTGCTCGTGTGGGGTCGTGACACTGAAGCTGCTTACTCCTTCGGCGGCAGCGAAGAATTGCTGGATGCGTGTCTAGCGGGACCAGACGCGCTGCTGCTTTCGCAGGCTCTCGATGACCTTGCTGCCGCAGGCGCGCCTTTCGCACTTTCGGCACAGTCGCGTGAGGCTGGTGCCGTACACGTGCGAGGCCGCGCCGTTGGCGGCTTCGCCGCGCTCTGGATGGAGAAGGAGATCGCGCCCGCGACGGCAGCCACCGACATTCGCGCCGTGATGGATACACTGCCGCTGCCGCTCTGGCTGCGGGATCGCTCGCTTGCGCTCACCTGGGTCAATCGCGCCTATGTGGAAGCTGTTGGCCGAACGGACGCCGCGTCGGTGACCTCCGCCCAGATACCGCTGGAGAAATCGGAGCGCGACCTTGCGGCTGCTGCGCGTGCGGAAGGCCAACCGGTGGATGCCAAGCGCTACGCGGTAATTAACGGGCAGCGGCGGGCACTGGCGCTCACCGAGACACCGCTGGCAGACGGCGCGATTCTAGGTATGGCGATCGACGTCACGGATCTTTCCAATGCCGAGGCAAAAGTCCAGCAGCATCTCGATGCCCACGCCGACACGCTGGACAAACTGGCGACGGCAGTGGCGATCTTCGGTCGCGATCAGCGCCTCTCGTTCCGCAACCATGCCTTCGAGCAATTGTGGAGTTTACCGGAGGAATGGCTCGATACCGGCCCGACCGATGGCGAGATTCTCGATCGTCTCCGCGAAATGCGCCGCTTGCCGGAGCAGCGCGATTATCAGACGTGGAAGAGCGCGCGATTGGCCGCTTACGATCAGCGGGACGCTTTTTTGCCAGAAGAGCCTTGGCACCTGCCGAGCGGCAAGACGCTGCGTGTGGTAGCGCAGCCGCATCCGTTGGGTGGCCTCACCTATCTCTATGAAGACATCACTGAAACCATTGCGCTCGAGAGTTCATACAACACCCTCATCGGCGTACAGCGCGCAACCCTCGACACACTGGGTGAGGGCGTCGCCGTGTTCGGCATGGACGGGCGATTGAAGCTGTACAACGCTGCGTTCGCACGACTCTGGAACTTCGAGAGCGCCGAGCTTTCCGGCGAGCCGCATGTGCGGGAACTCGCGCAAGCTTGCATCCGCCGGTTCGGAGAGGACGCCGCCTGGCCAAAGCTGGTGGCCAGTATCGCCTCAGGATCGGACAGGCAGCGCGATGCCGGGCAGATGGAGCGTTCCGACCGCACCATTATCGCGGTCTCGCTGGCGCCTTTGCCGGATGGCGCAGCACTTGTCACTTTCGCCGACATCACAGATCGTTACCGGGTGGAAGCCGCGTTGCGCGAGCGCAATCAGGCACTGATGGCAGCCGACGAACTCAAGTCTGATTTCGTGCAGCACGCATCCTTCCTGTTCCGCGATCCACTGAATGCGGTGCAGGGGTTTGCCGACCTGTTGGCCGGCGGCCATGCCGGCCCGCTGAATGCGAAGCAGAAGGACTATGTGGAGAGCATCCTGTCTGCCTCGCACAAGCTCGCGGACATCACGAGCGATATTCTAGATCTTGCCATGATTGAGTCCGGCAACATGCGGCTCGAACTCGCGCGGGTGGATCTTTATGACCTGCTGATGCGCGCAGCCGAGCCGTTGCGCCAGCACGCGATCGGGCGCGACATCGCCTTCAGCCTGCATGTGGATCCGGGAATTGGGCCGGCTGTTCTGGATGAGCGACGCATCCGGCAAGTCGTTTTCAATTTGCTATCCAATGCGCTGAAGTACACGCCACGCGGCGGCGAGATCGAGCTCGGCGCCGAAAGCGTCGGCGACGATTTGCAGATCTACGTTTCCGATACCGGGCCCGGTATTCCAGCGGAGATCCGACCAAAAGTATTCGATCGCTTCGAGGCCAAAGGCCGGTCCGGCCAGCGCGCTGGTGCCGGGCTTGGTCTTGCCCTCGTCAACAGCTTCGTGACCCTTCACGATGGCTGGGTTGAGATCGAGACCGGGGAAGGTCTCGGTACTCTGGTTCGCTGCCATTTGCCGCGGCGGCTGGAAGGAAAAGCAGCCTCAAATCAGGATTATGCGGCGAACCACAACGCTTCGGCCAAGACGGCCGGCGCGGTATAAGACGCCTCTCAATTGCAAAGGAATTCCGGCCAATGCCTTCGGGCACCCTTATCGATTATAATGCCATTCGCGCGGCAGACGTGCAGCACGCGCCATACGATTACATGATTGGCCACGGCGCATTGCGCGCCGAGTGGATTCCCGCTCTCCGCGAGAGTTTCCCCGATATCAGAGTCACAGGTTTCCATCCTCTGTCACAGATGAAGACGGAAGGCGCTTTCGCGAAACTGATCGCGGAAATCGAGGGGCCAGAATTTACCGCCGCGGTTTCGGACGCATTGGCTATCGATCTCTCGCCCTATCCCATGCTCATCACCATTCGCAGAGTCTCTGCCGCGCACGAGGGCCGCATCCATTGCGATTCAGAAAGCAAGATCGCAACTCTGCTGATCTACATGAACGAAGGCTGGCTCTCACCGGAGGGCCGGTTCCGTGTGCTGCGCAGCGAGCATGATTTCAATGATTACGTTGCCGAAGCGAGCCCGGAGATGGGCTCCTTCGTGGCGTTTCGCCGGGCCGATCGTTCCTGGCATGGGCACACACCCTTTGTGGGCGAACGGCGTGTGGTGCAAATCGCCTGGGTGCGGAGTCAAGCGGACATCGACCGCAAGACCAAGCGGCACAATCTCTCGAGTTTCTTCAAGAACCTTCTCCGGCCGGAGCATGCTCGCAGCTGACTCTACTGTTCGCAAGTTTTCGCCCGCGAGCGTGGTGGTCAGTGCTGGCTTTTCGGTGTGCACACGACAAGCCCGTCGAGCTCTGGAGTCACCTTGATCTGACAGGAGAGGCGCGAATTGGGCTGAAGCTCCTGTGCAAAATCCAGCATGGTTTCTTCCATATCTGATTTTGGCGGCAGCTTCTCCTGCCATACCGGATCGACGTAAACATGGCAGGTCGCGCAGGCGCAGGCGCCGCCGCAATCGGCATCGATGCCGGGAATCAAGTTCTTCACTGCGCCTTCCATCACCGACCAGCCGACAGGCACGTCCGCCTCGTGCGGCTGGCCGTTGTGCTCGATGTATTTGATCTTCGGCATACCAGTTCCAGGATAATTCAGGCGATGTTTTTCATGGGAATGGCGATATCCGCAAGGCGCTGGGGCGAAACCTGAGTGCCCTCCGCGATCAGCTTGCGGCCCACGAGATATTCGGGCGCAGCATTCACTGCTTCCACCGCCGCCACTGCGCCATTCCGCAGATGAAAGACGGCAAACTTCCGCGCCTTCGGATCGCCGCGCAGGACCAGCTGATCGCCCGGCCACGCCAGCCCTGCCATCTGGAGTTTCAGATCATATTGGTCCGACCAAAACCACGGCACTTCCTGATAGCGTTGCGGTTTGCCCACCATCGCCAAGGCCGCGTGCTTTGCCTGATCGATGGCGTTCTGCACGCATTCAAGGCGGATAGAGCGGCCATCGCGACTGGTGTGTTGCGTGCAATCGCCCGCGGCAAAAATCGACGCATCAGCGGTGCAGGCACAATGCTGATCCACGACAATGCCATTGTTACACGCGAGGCCTGCCTCCCGTGCCAATTCCACATTCGGTACGATGCCAATGCCAACGAGCGCCAGATCGGCTTCGAAGCGTTGCCCGCCGGCACGGATCGCCTCGAGCCGTCCTTCACCTTCGAACGCTTCCACCGGTGTGTTCAGATGGAAGCGAACGCCGGCATCGCAATGCGTCCGTTTATAGAATTCAGATATTGGGTTGGAGACAGCGCGCGGCATCACGCGATCCAGAGCCTCGAACACGGTCACCTCAAGCCCCAGCTTGCGAGCAACCGCCGCCACTTCCAGCCCGATGTAGCCACCGCCAACCACCGCCAGCCGCGTACCCGCCGCAAAATGCGCACGCATGGCATCTACATCGGCTATGCCACGCAGATAGAAAATGCCTGTCAATTCGCAGCCCGGAATGGTGCAGCGCCGCACGCGCGAACCTGTCGCCAGCAGCAATTTGTTATAGGGCAAATCATTGCCATTGCTGACCGTCGCCCGTTTTGTAACGCAGTCGATCTGAGTAACGGAAACGTCCAGCATCAATTCGCACTGTGCTTCGCGGTAGAAGCTTTCGGGCTTCAGGAACAGCCGCTCGCGCTCCATTGCCCCGGAGAGATAAGCTTTGGAAAGCGGCGGCCGCTGATAAGGCGCGAATGGCTCGTCTCCCACCAAGCTTAGCGCTCCGTCAAATCCCTCCGCCCGCAGACTCGCCACGGCCTGGGCACCAGACTGGCCGGCGCCCACGATAACTATTCGCTCCATTTTGCGGCTGACCTTTGCGGCCCTGTAGTGGAAGCTCCCTATAGGCAGAGGAAAGATGTGGAATCAACCGCCCTTTGGCTTGCGTTGCGAAGAGGAGTGTGGCCCGCTAAGAGCCTGTCGATGAAGGGCAAATCCGAGGGATTCGTGCGGGAAATCGCGCTTGCGAATGAGGCGGCGACCGAGGCCTTGGGCGCGCGCATCGCCGCCAGCTTGAGACCCGGCGATGCCGTGGCGCTGTCCGGCGATCTTGGCGCAGGGAAGACCACATTGGCCCGTGCCGTGCTGCAGGCGCTCGGCGTGGGCGAAGATGTGCCCAGCCCCACGTTTACACTGGTGCAACATTATGAGACGCCGCAACTCTCGATAGACCATTTCGACCTGTATCGCGTGGAGCAGGAATCGGAGGTCGAGCAGCTGGGACTGGAGGATGCATTGTCTGCGGGCGCGGTTCTGATCGAGTGGCCGGATCGCGCTGGATCGCGCCTTCCAGCGAACGCCCTGCACGTCGAACTGGAAATCGCAGACGAGCGAAGCCGCCGCGCAATAGTGAGTGGCCGGGCGGAATGGGCTTCGCGTCTATTCGAAAGCGCAAAGTGATGGATCCCGAGCGCCGCGAGGCGATGAATACGTTTTTGCGGGAAGCAAGTTGGGGTAATGCGGTGTCGTCGCCGTTGCCGGGCGATGCATCGACACGCCATTACATCCGGCTACAGCGCGGCGACACGGGCGCCATGCTGATGGATCAGCCGCAGGATGCAGAGGCGCCGCAATGTCCGCCGCACGCCGCTCCAAACGAGCGCAAGTCGCTCGGCTACAATGCGGTGGCGCGACTGGCGGGGGCCGATTGCGGACGCTTCGTGGCCGTTGCCGAGTTCCTTCGCAGTCGCAAATTGAGCGCGCCCATAGTTTATGCCGCGGATATAAAGAACGGATTCGTGCTGATCGAAGATCTCGGCGATGATCTTTACGCCAATGTCCTGGCGAACGGGCGCGCGAGCGAGGAGCCAGAACTCTACGCTGCCGCCATCGATGCTTTGGCGCAATTGCATGCGGAAGCCGCGCCACCGGCACTTGGCAACCACAAGCCGCTTTACGCGTACGATGAGACAGCGCTGCTCGCCGAAACCGATTTGATGACCGAGTGGTTTATTCCACTCGCGCTCAGGCGGGCCGTCAGCGAAGAAGAGCGGGAGGAGCATCGCACGCTCTGGCGCACGGCGTTGCAGCCCGCCCTCGCAGAACGGGCGGTTTTTGTGCATCGCGACTATCACGCACAAAACTTGTTCTGGCTGCCGCAGCGGCAGGGGGCGGCCCGCGTCGGCATGATTGATTTCCAGGATGCCGTTGCAGGCGCACCCGGCTATGACCTCATATCTCTCATCGAAGATGCCCGGCGGGACGTCTCCCTCGAACTCGCGGAAGCGATGATGCAACGATACGTCAAGCTCCGTCAGA
Source organism: Rhizomicrobium sp. (assembly GCA_036267515.1). GTDB lineage: Bacteria > Pseudomonadota > Alphaproteobacteria > Micropepsales > Micropepsaceae > Rhizomicrobium. The sequence goes on along the minus strand of DATAVW010000185.1, from coordinate 19,815 downwards.
GTGCCGATGCAGCTTTTGACGCAGAAGCCTATCGCGCGCAGGCAGTGGTGGTGGCGGCGCAGCGCAATGCCAAAATCGCGGGGATATTTTCGAGGCTATACATGCGGGACGGAAAACCGCGTTACCTCTCTTACCTACCGCGCGTTTGGAACTATCTAGATCGGGACCTGGAGCATCCAGCGCTCGCCGACCTGAAGCGCTGGTATGATCGCAAAATCTCCACCGACGCCCGTCATCAGGTTATCGTGGTGGAAGCGGCATGAGCGGGCCAACACGCGCCATGATTCTGGCCGCTGGACTAGGCACGCGCATGCGTCCCCTCACCAACGACACGCCGAAGCCCCTCGTGAAAGTCGCGGGCCGTGCACTGATCGATCACGCAATCGACCGGCTGAGAGATGCGGGCGTGACTATGATCGTGGTGAACGTCCATTACCACGCCGACAAGCTGCGCCATCACCTGGCCAGGCGCGACGATGTGGAAATCCGCATTTCAGATGAGACGGACGCCATTCTTGGCACCGGCGGCGGCATCGTGCGCGCGCTGCCACACTTCGAAGGCGGGCCCTTCTTCCTGCACAATTCGGATTCCATTTGGGCGGAAGGCTACGGTCAGGCACTGGAACGCCTCAAGGCGCGTTGGGCTCCGGAGGCGATGGATTCGCTCCTGCTTATGGCATCGCTAGTCACGTCGATGGGCTATGAAGGGCGCGGCGATTTCCTGATGGATTCGGAGGGCCGCCTGAGCGTTGTGCCCGAGGGACAGTTGTCGCCATTCGCCTACCCGGGCGCGGCTATTCTTCATCCTCGTTTGTTCGAAGGGGCGCCGCACGCCGCCTTCCCGTTGCTACAGTTATGGGAGCGCGCAATAGAACAGAGCCGGCTGTTTGGCGTACGGCTCGATGGCGTTTGGATGCATGTGGGCACGCCCGAAGCATTGAAAGAGGCGGAAGCGTTCCTCGCGGATCTCGCCCCGGCATAGGCAGAAATAGTGGCTAATGTCTTTACCATTCCGGCGAGCGTGCCGTTTGCAACAATTTTGGCGCACAATCTGATCGCACGGACGGGCGCCGAGCACGATCCTCTCGCGCTCACCACTGTCACGCTTTATCTGCCGACGCGTCGCGCGGCGCGGATGATGAACGAAACTTTCGCGCGCATTCTCGGTGGCGCAGCGCTGTTGCCAAACACGCGGCCGCTCGCGGATGTGGAGGAAGAAGACTTCCTGTTTGATGTCGGTGCGGATTCACTGACGCTGCCGGCGGCCATCCCGCCGCTGCGTCGCGCAATGCTCCTGGCAACACTGGTTCAGAAGTGGAGCGGCAAACGGCACGGAGGAAATCTGTCCTTCGCACAAGCCGTGGCGCTATCACGCGCACTCGCGGATTTCCTGGACGAGGCGGAGACCCAAGGCGGCGATCTTGCCAAACTGGACAAGCTCGCGCCACAGGCCTTCGCGCAACACTGGAGCGAGGTGAAGACCTTTCTCCAGATTGTTCGTGACGAATGGCCAAAGCTGCTTGCAGTCGAGGGCAAGATGAATCCGGCAGCGCGGCGTGATCTGGCGCTACGGTCGCTCGCAAAACGTCTTCAGGTGGATCCACCACAAGGTTTGACCGTCGCTGCGGGTTCAACGGGAAGCATCCCGGCCACGGCGGAACTGCTGAAAGCGATAGCGCATCTGCCAAATGGCGGGGTGGTGCTTCCTGGCTTGGATAAGGGGCTGGATGATGCAAGCTGGGATGATCTTGATCCAGGGCACCCCCAATATGGATTGAAGCAATTGCTCCAGCGCATCGGTATGGAGCGCGTCGATGTAGTCGAATTAGATTCGTCGCCGACGACATCTGCGGCGCGCGAGAGGCTGCTCCGCGAGATATTGCGCCCAGCGCCCACCACTGATGCCTGGCGTGCGATTGCGGAGTCCGGTGGCGAAGACATCGCGCAGGGACTGGACGGCCTATCGCTGGTCGAAGCCGCGACGCCCGGCGAGGAGGCGGCGGCGATTGCATTGATGCTGCGGCACGCGCTCGAGGTGTCGGGCCGAACGGCGGCTTTGGTCACGCCCGACCGAAAACTCGCGCGACGGGTCGCCGCGGAAATGCGCCGTTGGAATATCGATATCGACGATAGTGCGGGCGTTCCGCTCGCCAACACCGCGCCCGGTACCTTTCTTTGCCTGCTTGCCGAGGGAGCAGCAGAAAAGTTTACGCCCGTGCCACTGCTTGCGCTGCTCAAACATCCTCTCGCCGCGGCCGGACAGGCGCCTGCTGAGTTCCGTCGATCCGTGCAACAGCTCGATCGCGAGGTCTTGCGTGGGCCGAGGCCCAATCCGGGACTTGCCGGAATAGAGCAGGCGATCGCGGCCGCGCTGCACGGCGCGCGCGCGCGCAAAAACGAAACAAAAGTGAACCGCATTGCGGAGCTTGCGTCTTGGTTCAAGACATTGCGGGGCATTCTGCGGCCGCTGGAAGAAAACTTCGCAAAGCGCACCGGCAGTCTTCCGGATCTGATGAACGCCCATGTGGTTTGCGCAGAAACGCTTGCCACCACCAACAGGGAACCTGGTAACGCACGATTGTGGCGCGAGCAGGCGGGCGAAGCCGCTGCGCAACTCATCGCCGAGCTTGAACAGGCGTGCAGTGATCTGCCCGAGCTCGAGACCAGCTCGTATCCGGTGCTGTTCCGCGCACTCGCGCAAGAACGAGCGGTGCGGCCCCCCTATGGCAAGCATCCACGGCTTTCCATTCTGGGGCCTCTCGAAGCACGGCTGCAGAGTTTCGATTTCCTGATTCTCGGAGGACTTAACGAAGGCACGTGGCCGGCCGCGGCAAGTAACGATCCCTGGTTGTCTCGGCCTATGCGCTCGCAGCTGGGATTGGAATCGCCGGAGCGGCGTATCGGCCTGTCGGCGCACGACTTTGCCACGCTCGCCTGCTCGCCATGCGTCCTGCTGACACGTGCACTGAAGGCCGATGGGGCACCCACTGTTGCCTCGCGCTGGCTGCAGCGGCTGCAGCAGCTGACAAAGGGATTGGTGCTGGAGAGCAAGCTGACCGGTGGAACTCCATATGTCGCGTTTGCTGCTCTACGCGATCAGCCCGCAGGGCCGCCGCAGCGCATGCCGCGGCCAAGACCGACTCCTCCTGTCGAGAACCGGCCGACCAGCCTCTCGGTCACTGAAATCGAAACCTGGCTGCGCGATCCGTATGCAATCTATGCAAAATACGTGTTGGGGCTGAAGCCGCTCGATCCTCTGGATGCGGAGATCGGCCCGCTGGAACGGGGCAGATCGGTTCACGCCGCATTAGAAGAATTCTTGCGCAGATTCGAGAATGAGATGCCGGATGGCGCTGAAGCACACCTTATCGCCGTCGCCGATGCAATTTTCACGCAAAGCAATTTGCCGAAAGCTGCGCTGGCGCTCTGGAAGCCGCGGTTCATCAATGCCGCGCGCTGGTTTGTAGCCGAAGAACGCTTGCGCCGAGCAGAGATCTCAAACTCATATCTGGAGATCGCCGGTACACGCGCCTTCGCGACTCCGGCAGGCGAATTCGTCCTGCGAGGGCGCGCGGACCGGATCGATCTATTGCGGGATGGCACCGCAGCTATCATCGACTACAAGACCGGTGCGCTTCCTTCTCCAAAGCAGGTTAAACTGCTGCTCAGCCCACAGCTGCCGCTGGAAGCACTCATTCTCACGGAGGGCGGGTTCCCCGATGCGGGTAAGCTTGCAACCTCCGAACTCATCTACATCCGGTTCGGGGGTGGTGCAGAGCCAGGGGAAATCCGCCACACGCCGGACGTATCCCAACTGATTGGGCGGGCAGAAGCGAATCTATGCGCACGCCTTGCCGACTACAGCAATCCTGATATGCCTTATCTGCCACGCGTGATGCCATTCCGCGCCGATCAGCCTGGCGATTACGACCACCTTTCCCGCGTACGGGAGTGGGCACTTGCCGGGTGGGAGGAAGCTGAAGAATGAGCGCGTGCCCGAACGACGCGCTCGCCGCTGCCAACCCGCGGACCTCCGCATGGGTGTCCGCGAACGCGGGTGCCGGCAAGACCCACGCGCTGGCCAATCGCGTGACACGCCTCTTGCTTGACGGCGCAAAACCCGAGCGCATCCTCTGCCTGACCTACACGAAATCCGCCGCCGCCGAGATGCAGGCGCGCCTGTTTGCACAACTGGGCGAGTGGGCAATGTTCGATGACGAGAAACTCACCCGGGCCATTGCGGGTATTGGCTCGTCACCGCCTGATACGGAAGGTCTAAAGCATGCGAGGCGATTGTTCGCCCTGGCGCTGGAAACGCCCGGTGGACTGAAGATCCAGACCATCCATTCCTTCTGCGAACGTCTGCTTGGGCGGTTTCCCATTGAAGCTAGCGTTCCGCCATCTTTTCGGGTGCTGGACGAGCAGACTGCCCGCGATCTCATCGGGGAGGCGAGGACGCAGGTGTTGGAGCGGGCGGGCTCCGGTGACAGTCGGCTGGCCGCAGCCGTCGCGCATATCGTCACCGAAACCAGCGAAGGCCGTCTGCATCAGATTCTGGGTGCCGCGCTTGGCAACGACCGCCGCAAACTGGAGCGGTTCTTTGCCTTGCTGCCGACAGGCGAAGATGCGCTGCGGCAGCTCGCCGAACGCGCGCATGGCGTCAAGCAGGGCGATACGGTCGAGCGCATAGCGGAAGAATTTTGCGCGGAAGTGAGAGAGGTGGCGGAAACATTTTCTTCGGTCGTCGCTTGGCTCTCCGAGGGCAGCAAGACTGATCGCGGTTTTGCGCGCCAGCTGGCGGCGTTCTCCACGCGTGGCTTCAGCACTGATGCTTTTCGCACCTTGCGCGAAGCGTTTTACAAGACGGACGGCGACCCAAAGGAAAAGCTTGTCACCAAGGCATTGGCAGAGGCGCAGCCCGTTCTTGCCGACTACATCACGCGTTTGGCCGAGCGCTACAGCACCGCTGAGCGGCGCTGCCGTGCGGCACGCGCGGCTCTCCTCGCTCATGCCGCGCTTACTCTCGCCGACGCCGTGCGTGATATCTATAGCGCCGAAAAGCGTGCGCGCGGCGTTCTCGATTACAACGATCTGGTTACGGATACGCTGGCGCTGCTTAACCGCAGCGAAGCGGCCACATGGGTGCTTTACAAGCTGGACGGCGGCCTCGACCATATATTGATCGACGAGGCGCAGGACACGAGTCCCGAACAATGGCAGATCGTGCGTAAGCTGAGTGAAGAGTTCTTTGCCGGTCAAGGTAAGCGCGACCTGTTCTCCGCGCCCCGCACCATTTTCGCCGTGGGCGATCAGAAGCAATCCATCTTCAGTTTCCAAGGCGCCGATCCCGACGAATTCGAAATCAATCGCCGCTATTTCTCCGGGCGCGCACAAGACGCTTTTGCCGACGTGCGGCTGCAAACGTCGCGCCGCTCCGCGCCAGAGGTTCTGCAGTTCGTGGATGCGGTGTTCGCCGATCCGGCTGCGCGCCAAGGGCTGACGTCGATGGGCGAGCCCATTGAGCATCAAGCCTTCCGCAGTAGCGCGAAAGGTCGGGTGGAATTCTGGCCTGCCATCAAACCAGTCAAAGCACCCGAGCCGGACTACTGGCGCCCGGTCGATGTGGAGTCCGAAACCAGCCCCGTGGTGCAACTGGCGGAGAAGATCGCCGGAACTATTCGCAAATGGCTTGACGAGAAGGCCCGGCTGCCAGGTCATGAGCAGCCCATTCGAGCCGGCGACATCATGATCCTGATGCCGCGCCGCGAGCCTTTTGCGACCGAAATCATCCGCAAGCTGACGCAAGCGCGTGTGCCTGTGGCGGGCGCCGACCGCATTCGCCTGAAGAACGAAATCGCCGTCATGGACCTGATGGCGCTGGGCAGCTTTGCACTCTTACCGGAGAACGATCTCAATCTCGCGGCGCTGTTGCGCTCACCGCTGATTGGAATGGGCGAGGAAGAATTGTTCGCGCTCGCCAACTCGCGGAAAGGACGCCTGTGGCGCGAGCTCGCCGAGCGACGCGAGGAGTTTCCATCGCTCGCATCGGCTTACACATTCCTGTCGGACGTACTGCGCCGCGCGGACTACGCGCCGCCTTATGAGTTCTTTGCCCAAGCGCTCGCCGCCGACGGCATGCGTGCGAGGCTGCTGGTGCGTCTCGGGCCGGAGGCGAGCGATGCTATCGATGAATTCCTCTCGCTTGCGCTGGAATACGAAGCCGTTGCCACGCCCTCGCTGGAAGGTTTTCTGCATTGGGTCGAACGTGGCGACGCCGAGGTAAAGCGCGACATGGAACGCGGCCGCGACCAGGTGCGTATCATGACGGTTCACGGAGCCAAAGGACTCGAAGCCGATATTGTGTTCCTGCCCGACACCACTACTCTGCCAGATCCGCCAGGCCGCCGCGGCGAATTGCTATACACCAACGATGGAGCGATTTTTCCTATTCGAAAGGCGGACGCCTGTGATGCCGTAGCTGCGGCGAAGGAAGTGGCGAAACAGGACGGTCTGAAGGAGCACCGGCGGCTGCTGTATGTAGCGCTCACGCGGGCGAAGGATCGCCTGTACATGTGCGGCTTCGAAAATAAGAATGGCATCCGCGAGGGGTCGTGGTACCGCCTCGCCGAAGCCGCCATGATGCGGATCGGAAAGAAAATCGACCGGGGTGACAGCTATATTTATGCTATCGGCGACGAAACAGAACATTTGGCCGCCGCGCAGGTAGAAAGATCCATCCCCCTTCTACCACCTGACTGGACAAGGACTACGCCGGCGCCAGAACAGGCGCGACCGCGACTCATTCGTCCATCCGACGAGGTGGTCGCCGGTGAACCTTCCACGATTTCGCCTTCCGGCGCGAAACAGGCGAAATGGTTCCGCCGCGGATTGCTGATCCATACTCTGCTTGCGCGCCTGCCGGAGATTGCGCCGAAGGAGCGCCGCGCTATTGCGCTCGGCTTTCTCGCGACTCAGGGCGAAACACCGGACGAATCGGCCGCCGTTGCGGACTCCACCTTGCGCGTGTTGGACGATCCTCAATTTGCCACGGCTTTTGCGTTGGCGTCGAAATCAGAAGTTGGCGTTGTCGCCGATCTGCCGGAATTGGGCGATGGCGCGCGAGTCACCGGCCGCATCGACCGCCTTGCAGTAACCGAGACGGAAGTTCTGGCGATCGACTTCAAAACAAATCGACCGCCGCCGAGTCGTGTTGAAGACGTTCCGGCCGTCTATCTACGACAGATGGCACTTTATCGTTTGGCACTCACAAAGCTGTTTCCCGCCAGGCGAATCGCCTGCGCTTTGGTCTGGACGGAAGGGCCGCGTTTGATGCCCCTGCCAGAACCGCTACTGGACAACCAAATTGCCAGGTTAAAGGCCGTGCCTTGACCCTGCCGCCAGCGCACTTACATTGAGTGCTCCGTCGCTCTGTCCTCAAAGGTCGCCATGGCAACGCCCGTGAAAGTCTCCGACGCTTCGTTTCAAAATGACGTGCTGGCTTCTTCAAAGCCTGTTGTCGTGGATTTTTGGGCGGAATGGTGCGGCCCCTGCCGGATGATCGCACCTGCACTCGAAGAACTGGCGGGCGAGTTGCAGGACAAGGTGACCATCGCCAAGATCAACATCGATGAGAACCCCCAAGTGCCCACGAAATATGGCGTGCGCGGGGTTCCTACCCTGATGATCTTCAGCGGCGGTCAGGTCGCGGCCACTAAGGTAGGCGCGTTGCCGAAATCCAAGATCAAGGAATGGATCGAAAGCTCGATTCAGGCCGGCACCGTTTCGAGCGCGGTTTCTTGAATTTTGCCACCGCAGTAGAGGTACCGCGCTTCCGCCTCGTGAGGATGCGGTAAATCGCATTCTCCTCTTCCTCCATCTCGATTGAACCCTTCCGCTCCGTCGAATTGCGGGACGGCGGCCATGTGATCCTGCGCCATGGCGCCTCTCAGCGCGGTCGTGTTGATCGAGGGAGCACGCGATTAAGCGACAGGTGTTTCGGAAGGCAGGATGCAATCGGTGTCGCTGTTCAGGGCGGTGGTCACATCGACGTCCGCTCCATCGATGCCGGCCATGCAGATGCGGCAGCGTACGGCGGCGACACATCGCGCTGCGCGCCGAACAGAGTCTTGTGGCCGGGGTTAATGGCGGGGACAATATCTCCTATTGGCGAAATCCGTCCGTTACTTCCGCTGTAAGCGGTGGAGGCAATGTCACCAAGGGCAGATAAATCCTACAAATTTTCCGCCAGCACGACGCCTGCAAGATACAGCGAGCCGCCGATGAGGATGCGCGGGCTTCCTTCGCCCGGGCGGCCATGCGCCCAGGCCGCCACCTGCATCATCGCATCCTCGAGATCGTCGGCCGGACTGGCATCGAGGCCCGCTTTCCGCGCCGCGTCATAGAGCTCGCCTGCGCCACGGCTTACCGACTCGCCGGGAATAGAAAGTGTGGTGACGTGCCGCGCGAGCCCGCGGAAGGGCACGAAGAATCCTTCTGCGTCCTTTGTCTTCAGCATTCCACAGATCAGATAAAGCGGCTTTTCGGACCTCTCCTCGAAATCCGCGAGCGCCTGCGCCAGAGCGTGCGCCGCATGTGGATTATGCCCGCCATCCAGCCACACTTCCGCGCCTTCCGGCGCGAGCGCGACCAACGGACCGCGTGTGAGCCGCTGCAACCGCGCCGGCCATTCCACACGCCGCAAGCCCTGCTCGATTCCGCTTTCCTTGGTCCAGTTGCGGCCCAGATGGCGCAGCGCCGCGATCGCTGTGCCTGCGTTGTCAATCTGGTGCGGTCCGCGCAGCCGCGGCAACGGCAGATCCAGCAGGCCATTTTCGTCCTGATAGACCATACGCCCACGCTCGGCATGAACGAAAAAATCCTGCCCGAAGGCGTATAGCGGAGCGGACACCGAGTCCGCCGTACGCTCGATCACGTCTCGCGCACGATCTTCCTGGGGCCCCATGATCAGCGGGACACCGCGCTTGATAATGCCCGCTTTCTCCGCCGCGATGCCGGCGAGATCGTCGCCGAGAAATTCCTGATGATCGAGTCCCACAGGCGTGATCACCGTAACGGCGGGGCGGGACACCACATTGGTTGCATCCAGTCTTCCGCCAAGCCCCACTTCAAGGATCAGCGCATCCGCAGGATGACGTGAGAATGCCAGCAGCGCCGCCGCGGTAGTGATTTCGAAAAATGTGATCGGCGCGCCCGCATTGGCCACCTCACATTCCTCCAGCAGGTCGCTCAGTTCCTCTTCGGAAATCAGAGAACCCGCCAGACGGATGCGTTCGTGAAAATGCACCAGATGCGGTGATGTATACACATGCACACGCAGGCCCTGCGCCTCCAGCATGGCGCGGGCAAATGCGCAAGTGGAGCCCTTGCCGTTGGTACCGGCTATGTGGATCACCTCCGGTAACCGCTGTTCTGGATGCCCCAGATTCGCGAGCAGCCGTACGATGCGATCTAGAACCAGATCGATCCGTTTTGGGTGAAGTTGAAGCAGCCTTTCGAGAATGACATCGCTTCGGGCGGCGACGCTCATGCTGAGCTTCCCGCCGGTTGTTGCGCAACATCTTGAACACCGCTGCGAACAGGTGCATTCGGCGCGGCCACTCCTGCCGCATCTTTCTGCGTCAACAGTCGAACAAGACGCGAAAGCGTTTCGCGCATCCGGTGCCGGTGAACCACCATGTCCACCATACCATGGTCGCTCAGATATTCGGCGCGCTGGAAGCCATCAGGCAAACGCTCGCGAATGGTTTGCTCGATCACGCGCTGACCCGTAAACCCGATCAACGCGCCGGGCTCAGCGATGTGCACGTCGCCCAGCATCGCATACGAGGCGCTGACGCCGCCGGTGGTCGGATCCGTAAGCACGACAATGTAGGGCAACCCGGCTTCGTGGAGAAGATCGACGGCGATCGTGGCGCGTGGCATTTGCATCAATGAGAGAATCCCCTCCTGCATGCGGGCGCCGCCAGAAGCCACAAACAGAATGAACGGCTGGCGATCCTGCACTGCGGTTTGCATCGCCTGCACCAGCCCTTCCCCGACGCCCATCCCGAGGGAGCCGCCAAGAAAATCAAAGGGCTGCACGGCAATGATCACCGGGATACCATCGAGCGTACCTCGCGCCGCCGCGATCGCTTCCTGGCGCCCGGTCTTATTGCGCGCGTCCTTTAGGCGGTCGGCATACCGGCGCTCATCGCGGAACCGCAGGGGATCCTGCATCACGGCGGGCAACAGCAACTCCTCATAGCTGCCGCTGTCGAAGACGGTTCCGAAACGCTGTGCGGCGCCGATGCGCAAATGGTGTTGGCATTTCGGGCAGACGTTCTGTGCAATTTCGAGATCGCGGTGAAAAATCATCTCGCCACAGCTTGGGCACTTGCGCCAGAGGTTCTCTGGCGTGTTGTTGCCGCGCCCGCCAATCAGGCTCTTGATCCGGGGCCTGACGAAATTCGCAATCCAGTTCATTACTTATCCTATCACGGCGGCCGTACGCGCGGCATGCACTGACTCCGCAAGTGCTCCGCAGAACCTCGCCGCCTCCTCTGCGATAACCACGTCCGGCTTCTTATTCTTTACGCCTTCCGCAATGCGCTCCACGATGGCGGAACCTACGACCACGCCGTCCGCAAAACCTGCCACCGTACCGGCCTGTTCCGGCGTCTTGATGCCGAAACCAACTGCACATGGAATCCGGCTTTGTCTCTGCAGGCGCCTCACGGCAGAGCGCAGATCTTTCTCCTCGTACGTCTTTGTTCCGGTCACACCAGCAACCGAGACATAATATAGAAATCCCTCTGCTCCATTCAAAATCACAGCCAACCGCCTGTCATCCGTTGTGGGCGCGGCAAGGCGAATGACATCGAGCCCGTTCGCATTCGCAGGAGTGCGCAGCACCACGTCCTCTTCCGGCGGAAGATCGACGGTAATCAGCCCGTCTACCCCGGCAGATGCAGCACGGGCAGCAAAGCGCTCCACGCCGTATGCGTGAATGGGGTTGAAATAGCCCATCAGAACTATGGGCGTGCTGCGATCCGCCTGCCGGAAGCGGTCCACCAGATCGAGAACACCGTCGATAGTCATTCCAGCACCGAACGCGCGCAGCGACGATGCCTGAATCGAAGGGCCGTCCGCCATCGGATCGGAAAACGGCATGCCAAGCTCGATGAGATCGGCGCCCACGGATGGAAGTCGCTCCAAAATGGCGAAGGAGGTTTCGACATCAGGATCGCCAGCCGTGATGAAGGGAATGAATGCCGCACGTCCGGCACGCTTCAGATCGGCGAAGCGTTCTGCGATCCGGCTCACAGCGCGGCGCCCAGCGCAGTCGCCGCGGTGAAGACATCCTTGTCACCCCGGCCGGACAGCGTGACCACTATGAGATCAGCCTTGGTCATTTGGGGTGCAACGCGCATGACATGAGCAAGCGCGTGAGATGGTTCAAGCGCCGGAATAATGCCTTCCAGGTTGCTTAAAAGCTGAAAGGCTTTCAGCGCTTCGCTGTCTGTGGCCGAATAGTATTTCACGCGGCCCTGATCCTTCAGCCAGGAATGTTCTGGACCCACACCGGGATAGTCCAGACCGGCGGAAATGGAGTGAGCTTCGAGCACCTGCCCGTCGCCGTTTTGAAGCAAATAGCTGCGTGCCCCGTGCAGGACACCGGGTGCGCCCTTGGAAAGGGTTGCCGCGTGATGCGCCGTTTCGGAACCCTCGCCCGCCGCTTCTACACCATGAATTTCCACCTCGCGATCGTCGAGAAAGGGATGGAACATGCCGATCGCGTTTGAGCCGCCGCCTACACACGCGACAACAAGATCCGGCAGCCGTCCCTCACCTTCCCGAATTTGCACGCGGGTTTCGTTGCCGATCACACACTGGAAATCGCGCACCATCGCCGGGTAGGGATGCGGCCCCGCGGCCGAGCCGATGATGTAAAATGTGTCGTGCACATTTGCGACCCAGTCGCGGAGCGCCTCGTTCATCGCGTCCTTCAACGTACGCGAGCCGGAAGTGACACTACGCACCTCGGCACCGAGAAGATGCATACGGAAGACGTTCGGCTTCTGACGTTCCATATCCACCGCGCCCATGTATATTACGCAAGGCAATCCGAAACGCGCCGCGACGGTGGCGGTGGCGACGCCATGCTGGCCGGCGCCGGTCTCCGCAATGATGCGGGTCTTGCCCATGCGACGTGCCAATAAAATCTGGCCCAAACAATTGTTGATCTTGTGGGCCCCGGTGTGATTCAGGTCTTCGCGCTTCAGGTAAATCTTCGCGCCACCCAGATGCGCCGTCAGCCGTTCCGCGAAATACAGCGCACTGGGCCGGCCCACATAATGCTTCAGCAACCCGTTCATCTCGGCGTGAAAGGCTGGATCGTTCTTTGCTTCTTCGTAGGCACGCTCGAGTTCCAGCACGAGAGGCATCAGTGTCTCGGCGACGAAACGGCCACCGTATTCGCCGAAATGGCCGCGCTCGTCCGGGCCGGAGCGGTAGGAGTTGGGAGGCAGCGCGGTCACGCTTCCACTCCGAAAAAATTGGCCGAACGAGCCACGGCAACGAAATCATGGATGCGTTGCACATCCTTCATACCCGGTGCGCTTTCGACGCCTGAGGAACAATCGACGCCCGGTGCCTCGCAAACACTAATGGCGCGGCGGACATTGTCCGGAGTTAATCCGCCGCCCAGCAGCCAGGGCCGTGAAAATCGTCGGTTGCGCAGCAACTGCCAGTCGAAAGCGGCGCCGTGTCCACCCGGACGGGAGGCATTCGAAGGCGCCTTGGCATCGAACAGCAGCATGTCGCTTACCTGATCATAGGCCGCTGCCGAAACAAGATCGGCCGCTTCGGCGACAGCGACAGCCTTTATCACCGGCAACCCAAAACGCTGACGGATGGCAGCCACCCGTTCCGGGGTCTCCCGGCCGTGGAGTTGCAGCAGGTCGGGACGGGCGGCCTTCACCGCCGCTTCAATTTCTGCATCGCCGGCATCCACCACCAAAGCCACGATCCGGCAACGGCCGCGAAGACGCGATGCCAGCGAGGCCGCCTGCTCATATCCCACATGCCGTGGCGAAGGTGGGAAGAACACCAGTCCCGCATAATCGGCCCCGGCCGAAGCCACGGCGTCCGCAGCCTCGGGGCTGTTCACCCCGCAGATCTTCACCTGAACCATCATGCCTGAATATCAGGCGGCGCGGGCCGGCGCGACCTCTTCTGCAATGGCGGCGGCGGCCATGGCCGGATCGGCAGAGGCGGTAATAGGACGGCCGATCACCAGAATGTCGGCACCGGCGCGAACCGCTTCCAACGGGGTGGTGACCCGCCGCTGGTCTTCCATTGCGGTGCCCGCCGGCCGTACGCCAGGCGTGGCGATCAGGAAATTCGGGCCGCACGCGCGGCGGACCACTTCAATTTCCCGCGGACTGCACACCACGCCGTCGAGATCGCAATCCTTTGCCAGCCGGGCGAGCCGCGCCACCTGCAGCGCCACGGAGTCACCCTGGCCGATTGACGAAAGATCGTCATCGCCCATGCTGGTCAGCACGGTCACCGCGATCACCTTCACATTCGGATTGACCGAAGCCGCCGCGTCCCGCGCCGCCCTGAGCATCGCCTCGCCGCCGGAGGCGTGGACATTGAACATCGCGATCCCAAGCTTCGTAATCTCCCGCGCCGCACCCGCCACGGTGTTGGGAATATCGTGGAACTTCACATCGGCGAACACCGGCAGACCCAGGCTCACGATTTCGCGGATGCCGGACGGGCCGAGTGCGGTGATCAGCTCAAGTCCTACCTTCAGGCCGCCGACATGGGGGCGAACAGCTTTCGTCAGCGCCAGCGCACGCGGCAGATCCGGCGTGTCCAACGCCACGAAAACAGGGTTTGAGAATCGCAACGCCGTCATGCGAATTGCCTCATAGGTGCGCCTCTTTGCGCCCGCAAGTTAATAAAGGCGCTAATGACCGGCGTGACTGTCGGCGGGTTCGCGCGGCGTCACCGGGGAGGAGGACGACGACGGCGCCGCCGTCAAATTCAACCGCTCCCGCAATTCCTTGCCGGTGCGGAAGAACGGCGCCTTCTTCTCTTCGACAGTGACCGAAGCACCGGTACGCGGATTGCGGCCGGTTCGCGCCGGCCGGCTTTTCACCGAGAACGCACCGAAGCCACGCAATTCCACGCGATGCCCCTTCGCCAACGCCTGACTAATCGCATCCAGGACTGTCGAGACAATGCGCTCCACGTCACGATGGTAGAGATGCGGATAGCGCGCGGTAAGCCGCGCCACCAATTGAGACTTGATCATTCCCTTCCCCGAGGGATTACCCCTTCCCGTTCGGGCGGACGCCTTTTTCCCGCCCGGAACATGAACAAGAGTGGTGCCGAGGGGTGCTTGGCGTCAAGGGAAAGCCTCTGAAACGGAACGGCTTTTCGCCTGGCGTTGGAGAAATCCCACAGGCTGCGGCGTCGGTGCAACAGGAGATGATGAATGGGCCGCATTATTCGGCACCTTTGCCCTGACCACGCCCGGTCACGCGGGCGTCCGACATGGCTGCCACCGCGAGCGCGTTACGGATGAAGGCCGCAATCTGGCGGCGAAGCGCCTGCTTGTCGGCGGTGTACCGGCCGGTCTTCAGAGCGTTGCGATTTCCCCGAGGTGCTCCACCCTTTGGGTTATAGGACCGTCCGACCGCTAGCAGTTGGGTGGTTGTTTTCACGGAGTCGGTCCCCCTCCCCCCTGAGCGACCACGGCCACCTTGTTCGTGACCGTGAAGTCATGATGGGACTGTCGCACCTCCGGCCCGTGCCGCAGCCGCCCCACTGACTTGGCAACCTTGGCGCCTGTTTCCGCCAATCTCATGGCCGTGTTGACCCAATTCACCCGGTCTTCCGCCACCCCCGCCTGGCACATGGAGCGGAAAGCCACCTCCCGCATCAGGAAGTGGCATTCGCCAATAATGGCGTTCAGCAGGGTTTCCGTTTGGGCATCGGCAGCCGGAAGCGCCTGTAGTGGAGGATCGATATCCAGCTGCGGAACCGCCGGTTCATGCCGGGTCCAGCGGCCGGGCACATCGGCATCGAATTTCACCCCACGCAAGAGCACCGGCATGCGGACCGGCTCAACGACGGCTGGGACACAAGCGGGCGGTTCGGGCACTGGGACTTTCTGCGCGGTGCCAACCCGGCGGCGCTCGAGCAAATTTCTCAAGGTCGCTGCATCATCTTCCCGTTCGCGACCGTCGGCTTCCTGTTCGTCCTCCACTGCATTTTCATCATCTTCAGCGCCGTCGCGTTCAGATTCTTCTTCTTCAGGCTCCGCCTGCGCGTCTTTCCCCAAGATATCTGATGGAGAGCACGCACCTTCCGGTTTCACCTGCTCGTTCTGCCACCGCTCGATTTCCTCGCAGGCGCCGCAGTAGGCCAGGAACACGATGCCCGGCAGGTTGTGCGGATTGAGGAAATTACAGCCCTTACTATCGCGGCCAGCCGCGCAACAGCGGTTCCGTCAGCCCACTTCAGCACTTGGTGAGCCCGCTCCCCAGCGCTGGACAGACAACGGCGGTAGGAACGAAATGCCTTCACAACATGGGGGTGCGTCATGCGGCCGTTAGAGATATTCCGTAAACAGATCATTCTCGCAGTCGCTCTTCTCGCTGCCGTGCTCCTACCCGCCGCCGCGCAGGCGTGGACGTACAAGGTGATTTCTAGCTTTTGCGGTGGCGAGAAGTGCCCGGAGGGAGATGGGCCGTGGGCACCTTTAACGATGGATACCGCTGGCAATCTGTATGGCACGACGTCAGGTCCCGGCCCGGGCGCCGTATTCAAGATCGATATCAGCGGAAGGAAGCCCAAGCTGAATGCCCTCTATACTTTCTGCAGGAAAGCGAATTGCGTTGACGGCTCTTCGCCTTTTGCAGGTGTCATCCTCGATGTGGCCGGCAATCTTTACGGCACGGCTTATGGCGGCGGAAAGAACGGCCAAGGGGTCGTGTACAAGCTGTCTCCACCTCCGCCGGGTAGTAAGAAATGGCGATTACAGATTTTGCACAGCTTCTGTTCCGCCTGCGGCGATGGCACAGGTCCGCTAGCAGGGCTGGCCTACCCCGGCGCTAATGAGGGCGCGCTTTATGACGGGATATCGCCGCTCTATGGAACCGCAGAAATTGGAGGGCCGCACGACGGCGGGGTGGTATTTCAGCTGAAGCCGTCCAGCGACAAAGGCCACTGGCGCGAAACGATCCTCTACAGCTTCTGCGTCCAAGCGAACTGCGCAGATGGACTAAATCCCTATGTGGGCACATTGCTAATAGACGACAGCGGCAGAATATTGGGCACGACACAATATGGTGGCGCCAATGACGGCGGCACCGTTTTTCAGCTGACGCCAGGTGGAGAGGCCTGGAATTACGCTGTGCTCTACAGCTTCTGTGTCCAAGAAAACTGTGCGGATGGCCTTTATCCGATTGGCGGCATTTACGAGGATAAACAGGGGAATCTTTTTGGCACCACTGGAGGAGACGTCGGTTATCTGGGGGGAAATGTATTCAAGCTGACTCCCCAGGGGCAGCAATATCAACTGAACGTCTTGCATACCTTCTGTCTGCCGCATTTCTGCAACGATGGTTCGCAGCCATGGACGACCCTGATTGCCGACAAGAGCGGCAATGTATACGGCACAACGCAGTACGGCGGCGGCAATTATAACGATGGTTGTAGCTGCGGCGCGGAACAGTTTTCAGTATCAGCGACAGCACAGAAACAATCCTCCACGCATTCTGCGCAAAAATTGGATGCAAGGACGGCGACTATCCCAGGGCGCCGCTGATCATGGATTCGTCAGGGAATCTGTTCGGCACCACCTATGAGGGCGGCAGAAATGGCGGCACTGGCACGGTGTTCGAGCTGTCACCGTAAGCCTGTGTCAGTGGTGGGCGGCGTTGCCGGTTGATGGCGCGGCGCAATCCCCGTCGTGCAGCACGGCTGCGTTCGCCACTTCCGAATGGCAAAGATTCGGATAGGTCTTCGGCGCGCGATGGAAAACGCGTTGATAGAAACAATCCAGCAGCAGATTATGGCAGAGGGGCAGCCGCACGCGCCGGAGAAATAGCGCTGAGGAAATAAGCTACCTCCTCTTTGGATAGTGGGACGTCTTCGAGGATCGCTGGCTCATAATCCACAGTTTCTGGCTGCGTTGCGAGGCTAATCTCGTAGCGGAATTGCAGCGGGCTTATGGCACCGACTGTTTCGCTAATCTCGTCCGCTAGTCCGCGCGGCAATAATCGGTACGACTGCTTGCTCTCACCTGGCCCGGCTGGAAGCCTCGATAGTCGCCTCGCCAGTTTGCGGAACTGTTCGTGCGAATGGTTCTCGATGAACCTGTACCGATAGAGGAAGGCTGCCCGCTTCAAGCTGACGCGAACGTTCTTGCGCTCAGGTTTTGGGGGAGCTGGTGACGTGATGCCTATGCATTTGAGAAAAACATCCGAGGAATCGTGGCCGGTCACATCCCGCAGGATGACCGAACTATCGAGGGTCTCGCCAAGCCACTCCAAACCATCGAACAGTTCTTGAAAATGTGCGGCACGCGATCGAGCGAACTGCACCAATGATGGCTCTTTCAAATTACCCGCAATTATAGATTGAATGTAAGAAGATTCGACAAAGCTAACCACGTTACGAATGAACAGGACATATGAAATCTCCTCCGCACCAGCGCAGCGGAGACCATCGTGAAACGTCTCAAAGTTCTGGTAGTACATCTGGTTCCATAGAATTCGACTGAAGCCTTCGCTGGAAAGAACACCATCCAAAACCGTCGCACGGAACGACGCTATGACGTCGTTCGTTGTTCCCAACTCTGGCTTGAACTGTGGAGAACCGAGCATCTCATACACAAGGTTGTGTTGCGCCAACCTGTTGGCATCCATTCCGGCGGTCGGATATTCAAAACCATTTTCGGCGAGGAAAGGACTGTTACCGGTAAGGAATGCCTGTAGGCTGGTCGATCCACATTTCGGCAGTCCGCAGTGGATGAACACACGCTTCACTGTTACGCGTCCGTCTCACATGGCGCGTCCTTGCGGCGCAGAAGATATTGACCACCCAGCGGAGGCAGCGTTTCCGTCTCGATCAGCAGTCTGTCGAATGTACGTAGCATTTCGAACATTTGCTTTCCGGCTTCGTCTTTCGCATAGGCTGACCGCGTACCTGGCGGACAAACCAGGTGAAGCATACAGTTACGTTCGTGCTTCTCGATGACATCGAAGAACCGCAGGAATACAGGTATTATGTCACCAGACCTAATCGCCTCGAAAGGTGACACAAGCGTACCCGGCGCTTTGCGCTGAAATTGGGACAAGAGCCGTCGATTGATCCGGTCGAAACGATATTCCTCTGGAAGCGAACTCAAGACACCGTTGACAAAGGTGAGCCGCTTATCGGTCCATTGAAACTGTGTCTCTCCGATGAAATCGTCGATCCACAAGAGGCCCGCAGGAGTGAGGGACTGCCATATCTGCTCCGCGAGATATTCCAGCTGAAGGACGTGATGAAGGCAGTTCTGCGTGACGACCAGATCGAATTCGTTCGGCGGCAACTCCACGCGATTAAGGTCTGCCGTTTGATAGTCGATCGCATAGCCAGCGCCGTCAGCCTGCTTTCTGGCTTCTTTCAGTGCCGAAGGCGCAATATCGATCCAAGGAAGGATGAGCAGACACCCATCTTGATGAGTTGCCGCTCTGCCCGACCGGAGCCGCATGCAAGGGACAGGCCGCGGTTGAATCGCCATCCCTGTTCTGTTGCCATGCGGGAAAGCGATAGACGATCTCTGGCAACTCCGAGCGCGGCAGATGCCTGCCGGTCTTCTTCTCGCGCTTTGATCTTGTCCGCGTTTGAAAAGGTGTCCCCCCACGCGCGGCTCTCAAGATCGGCGGCCTCATCATAGGCCTCCTGCGAAGTACGCAGTCGCGCGATGTGCGCAGCGGCGGCTTCCGATCCCATCTTTTCTGCGGTCCTTAGCCTTGTTCGCGAACACAGGCCAGCACTCAGCCGTATGAGTCAAGAGGTCGTCATGAACGCGAACAGGCAGGCCTCGATGGCCCGTGCGGCCGGCAACTACTTCGGCGTTGCCTACAAAGGCGGGAAGCGTCAGGCAGGCGTGATTTACGAGCTGTCGCCGTAAGCAGATGTCAGTGGTGGGCGGCGTTGCCGGATGAATCCGCGGCGCAATCCCCCTCGTGCAGCACGGCCGCGTTCGCCACTTCCGCATGGCAAAGGTTCGGAAAGGTTTTCTCCGCCTTTGTCGCGAGATCGGTGGCGCACACCGGCTGGTAGAGCATGTTGCACATCATCGGCTCGTTGCCGGGCGCGGCGCATTCGCCCTTGTGCAGCACGCGCGCGCCTTTGGTCCGCGCCACGCAGGGGTTCACGAATTGCGCGCGTCCGCCATCGCTTGTCGCCCCGCAAACGACGTCGCGCGCCAGCGGACAGTGGGACGCCACGAATGCTGCTTGCGCATAAAGGGATGCACAGATCAGAACGATCGCCGGAATTCTCATGTGCGCCGCGTCCATGGAGTGCGCGCGCATCATGGCGCATCCGCTGGAAGCCGCAAAGCGCCCGGCTGCCATGCGCGACAGGTTCAGATCCGCCGGCTACTGCAGCTGCGTGAAGCGGTACACCGCGAGGCCGGCAAACACGATCGTGAGGATCGCGTTGAGGGCGCGCGTATCCGGCTTGTGCGCTGCATAGAACATCGCCAGGGCGGCACCGAGTGTCAGCGCCGCGATCTGAAGCCAC
>DATAVW010000184.1:0-5914 GCA_036267515.1 Rhizomicrobium sp. | reverse complement strand
GTGGCGGCGGGAAGCCTCGCATCTGCGGTGCTCAGTGGCAGGGAGTATGCCTTGCAATCTTCCGCCGCTGCTGGAGGCCTCTTGCTTTATGTTGTTTCCGGCTGGGCCCCCGACGGAAAGCGTGTTGGGCTGGCCATGTCTGCAGCACTGTCGAATTTCGCCGTCGCGTGTTTCCTGGCGTTCGCATTGATGAGGCTTGGGCATGGGTAATTCGCGGCGCCATCTTGAGTTCATCGGCAGAGCCGTAATGGCATTTTGCATCGTCTGCCGTTGGAACAACACAGCCTTCGCCGGCGCCTGGACCTTGCCCGCGGGCGACACCCAGATCATTTCCGGCGCCATCCTCAGTTCCGCCGCCGAGAGCTTTAACGATGCGGGCGGTACGGTGCCCACCTACTATCGTAAGCTCCTGCTTCAGTCCTACGCCGAGCATGGCCTCACTGATGATCTGACGCTCATTCTGGCGCCGGAATATGCGATTGCGACGGAGGGGGGGCCTAATCGGCCCACGATCCACGCCGACGATTTCGCTTTCAAGGGCGGAGCACGCTATTTCCTGACCGACGCTTTTGGCGTGCTGTCAGTGCAGGCGTCCTACAAAACAGCCGGCGCGTTCGACATGTCTGTTTCGGCCAATCGCGACTCCGGAAGCGAGACCGAACTCCGCCTGTTGTACGGTGCCAACTTCAAGCTTTTCCACAAGGACGCTTATTTCGATGCTGAAATCGCCCAGCGTTGGATTTCCGGTGCCAGGCCCAATGAGGTGCCAATCGACCTGACTCTCGGCGTACACTGGTCGGAGAAGTTCACGTTCATGCTTCAGAGCTTCAACATTGTCGCCAGCGGCAACGGCGACCCGCCGTACCGCTACTATCGTTCCCATAAGTTGGAACTCGCGATCCTCCAGCGACTTTGGAAGGGCGTCTACCTTGAGAGTGGCGCCTATCTCTCGCCCACTGGCCAAAACGCGCTGGTTGAACGGGGGGCGGACGCCTCCATTTGGGTGTATTTCTAGGTGGTCATTGCGCTCTTGAAATTAAGAATGAGTTGCGACTATATAGGACTGTGTTTGAGGAAGAGCGCTCATGTTGCGGCGTCTGTCCCTGCTTCCGGTGGCCTGTTTGGTCGTTCTCGCGGGCTGCGGCAATGAGAGTGCAGGCATATCGGTGACGCTGAAGGATCATCGCTTCACGCCGGCGGAGATTCACGTACCGGCAAATCAGGCGGCACTTATCGTTCTGGTCAATCAGGATGGCGCGGCCGAAGAATTCGATTCCACTGCTCTTAAGGTCGAAAAGGTGGTCCCCGGACACGAAACCGGCAACGTGCGTATCAGGCCTCTGGCGCCTGGCCGGTATCCCTTCATGGGGGAATATCACGCGGACACAGCCCGCGGCGTGGTGATTGCCGACTAGCATGCTCGCAGCGCTCATCATTGTCTTTCGGGAAGTGATCGAGGCCGGCCTGATCGTCGGGATCGTGCTGGCGGCGACGAAGGGCGTGCCCTTACGCGGCCGGTGGATTACGTTTGGCGTGGCTGGTGGCGTGATCGGCGCCTGTCTCGTTGCCGCATTTGCTGGCCGCATCGCGAACCTCTTCTCCGGTTCCGGGCAGGAGATATTCAATGCGAGCATCCTCGTCCTCGCGGTGCTTATGCTTACCTGGCACAACGTCTGGATGGCGGGACATGGTCGCGAAATGGCCCGGCAGATGAAGAGT
Source organism: Rhizomicrobium sp. (assembly GCA_036267515.1). Lineage (GTDB taxonomy): Bacteria > Pseudomonadota > Alphaproteobacteria > Micropepsales > Micropepsaceae > Rhizomicrobium. Next base: position 4,195 of record DATAVW010000184.1, on the reverse strand, counting down.
GTCGGTGCTGCCGTTTCCGCGGGTGAGCGGCCTCTAGCGGCACTCGCAATCGTGGTGGGTGTCGCCGTTTTGCGCGAGGGCTCGGAAGTCGTGCTGTTCCTGTACGGCATCGCGCAAAACACGACGGGCGCGTCAATGCTTGCGGGTGGAGCACTGGGGCTCGCCGCCGGTGTGGTGATATCCGCCCTGATGTACTACGGACTGCTGGCCATTCCTGCGGGGAAACTGTTCCGCACCACAGCGTGGCTCATTACGCTGCTTGCCGCGGGTATGGCGGCGCAGGCCGTGCTGTTCATCCAAAACGCTGGCTATTTGGAGCTGCTGACCCGCTCACTGTGGGATACATCGTGGCTACTGCCGGATGGCGGCGAAGGGTGGCGCGGGATTCTCGGCAAAATGCTGCATACCCTTGTCGGATACACGGCAGCGCCGGATGGCGCGCAGCTGATCGCATATCTTGCCACGGTCGTCGCCATTTTCGGCCTGATGCGGTGGGAACGAGAGCGCCATCCGCGCGGCAAGCTGGTCGCCAAGCCTGCCTGAAACAATGGCGCCGCTGATTTCTCAGCGGCGCCATTCTTGTTAAATCAATTATTGAGGCGGAGGGCCGTCGTCTGGTGGTCCTTGATCGTCGGGACCATACCCATCCGGTGGGCCCTGATCATCGGGTGCGCCTTGATCGTCCTGCGGGCCGTAATCGTCCGGAGGACCTTGATCATTAGGTCCCGTCTGGTCGCCAGGCCCCATCTGGTCGCCAGGTCCGTATTGCCCACCGCCATTGTCGTTTCCGCCGCCATAACCGGCATCCGGCTGCGCGGGGACAGGCTCCCACTGACCACGACAGGTCTGGACATAAGGATAGTAGCCTCGCGGATTGCGGCAGTAGTACCAGTAGTCGCCGGAGTCCTCGCTTGGCTCGTCATAAACCGTTTCCGAAACATAGTCTGGATACGGATAAACGGGGGCAGCGTAGAAGTACCAGCCACCGCCGGTCCACCACCACCAGCCGGAGCGGCCGCCGCGTCGGCCATGCCACCAGCGGCCATGGGTCCACATGGCCCGCTCGCGCGCCGTGAAGCGGGAAATCCGCCAACCCAGACGGGCGCGGAATGGATTGACCCGCATGGTCACTCGGCCGGGGAAACCACGTCCCCGCATTCCCGGCGGGACGCGATGGAACCGGTCGACCCGGACCACTGCATGGGGATGGCCAGCGGGACCGACACGAACGCGCGCGTGCACGTCCGCATGATCCGCCAAGGCTGCCGCCGGAGCCGCGAGAGCGCCTCCAAGCAGCAGGCCTGCAAACAAACCAGTCGATTTTCGCATTCCAGAGCCTCTTGAAGGAATTGTTGAGCTTACGCTGAGCCTTTCGGGCTGAACAAGGAATGAATGGCGAATTCATGCGTTTCTGAGCAATGCACGGCATTGGCGAAAGCCGTCCTTAACCCCTTTTGCGTCTTAATAGCCGGCCGCAACCAGTCCGGTCTTCCTGCATGCCGCTCACAGCCGAAACAGACGCTCAGGACAGTCGCCTTGCCCGGCGTCACGCTGCCCGCGCCACCATCATCGAGGCTGGACGAAAAATCGCGATGCGTGACGGCGTGGCGGAGTTGTCGCTGTCGGCGGTCGCTGCGGAGGCGGGGCTCAACCCCTCGACCGTCTTCGGTTACTTCCGCAATAAGGATGAATTGCTGTTGGCGACCGTGGCCGAAGACCTTGCTGCCGTTGCGGCACTGATGCGCAGAGAGCCGACAGTGGTTCTGCATGCCGGCTCAGACGTGGCGCCGGTCCTCGTTCCGCCTTCAGAAAGGTTAAGTCCGGTGCTGGATGGGGATGGTGTGCGCTTGGGTTCACCCTCTTCGGACGAAGTACCATCCGAGCAGGCAACTCAAGCGACCGATTCAGCAGCTGAGAGCCATTCACTTCCGAGAGTGGATGCCTGGCTCGAGCGCCGGCTTCGCGTATTTGAACATGCACTTGCGGAAATTGAGCAGCGTCTGAAGGAGACCGAGGGGTGTTCCGCCCGTGCGGTGAGCCTTTCAGAACACGGAACGGCAACTCTTTTCCAGCGCATCGAAGCGTTCGAGCGGCAGCAAGCCGAAACGGTGCAGTCCCTGACCCTGCGCGTTGAGGAGGCGGAGCGTCGGCAGCGCGGCGTGACTTCTGAAATGCGCGCGGCGATGAATGATGCCGCTACCCGTATCGAGATACTCGAATCCAGCCGGCGCGCAGGGCAGGAGCGTGCCAATGCAAATCATTCGGCAGAGCAGACTGAGCGCCCCTCGCCAGTTCGGGATCTTGGTCTAACGCAACCGGAAACCTCCGATCCGTCGCCGCAAGAAGACGGCTACCTTGCGGCCGCTCACCGGGCGGCCGACGCAGCAGCCAAGCTCGCCAATCTCGACGGCGGTGGCGCTGTGGACGAATCCGCATGGCAGACATTCGCCACGACGCGGGTTCGGCTGGGACGAAAGCACTATCTGTTCGCCGCTTGCATGGCCTTTGTCGCTTTTGCGGTCGGCGGGTTCGTTGCTTTTTATGTTGGTCAGGCACGGGGCCATGAGATGGTGCAGGTCTCTGCCGTCGCCGCGAACGAGCATCGTTCTGCACGGGTCAAGCGCCTGGCAGTCGCACACTCTGCCACGGCCGATCCGCGCGCGCGTCTTGCCATCCTGGCAAAGGCCGGTTCTGCTCACGCCGAGTTGCTTCTTGGCCTTAGTTATTTGCGCGGCGATGGGGGCACGTCTGCCGACCAGCCGAAGGCCGCTGAATGGATCGGGCGCGCCGCCCAACAACACGAGCCTGTCGCACAATACTGGCTGGGTACGCTGTACGAGCACGGCGATGGCGTTTCAGCGGATTCTTCCAAAGCTGTGCCATGGTATGAGGCGGCGGCGGATCAAGGCAACCGAAAGGCGATGCACGCGCTGGGCGTCCTTTATGCCCAAGGTCTTGGCATTCAAAAAAACTACCCCATGGCGGCAAAATGGTTTGGGAAGGCCGCGTCTCTTGGGCTCGTCAATTCAGAGTTCAATCTGGGCGTGCTTTACGAACGCGGCTTGGGCGTGCCGCAGAGCCTGCGTGAAGCCTACAAATGGTATGCCGTTGCGGCAGCGCAGGGCGATGAGGAATCGCGCGCGCGAATCGAGGCGCTGAAAACGCAATTGGCAGCGCAAGATATTGCCGCAGCACAGCGAGCGGCCGACACGTTCCGGCCCCAGCCCGTTGCCGAGGGCGCCAACAATATGCCCGAATTGGCAGCCTTATCGGGCAGCACGGTCGCACACCAATAGCCAACTGATCCGACGGAGGATTGATTACACCATCCGCTCACCTCAGCAGCTCGACAACCCTTTCAACTGAAAGCGCGCGCGGTATTCCGGAGCAGGGATGCGGCCGGCGATTCGACGTTTCCGGTGCGCCAATCAACTCCAGAAAATTCGCCGGTTGGTGTGCTGGTACTGCTTCCTCGCCATGCCAAGCTCTGCCCTCACATTCGCCAGTGCCTGATAGCGTAACGATTCTCTACATGTTGAAAGACGTGCATTCGAATAACCGCGAGCAGGAATTGCTAACTTTAACGCGTCTTTAGAGAATTCAATGTAGCGTTCTGATGCACATTGAGGGCCGCGTAATGGCGAGAATGAATTTTGCAATTAATGAGTCGTCGCACATGTGCTACTCCCCACAAGAAAACGAGTGCTGGTCGCCTCGAATGGTCCTCAGGCCTGATAGACCGCGACAGTGGACATTCCCCTTTTTCGCAAGCTCGATGGGAGTTGCCGCATTCGCCTCCGTGTGGCTTGCCACCCCGTGGATGCATTTGGTGCTCGGGAGCGTATCGTTTCGCTGACTAATAACCCCTCAGCGAGATCAAACGCGCGCATGCCCTCAGGCGAACATCTGCTCTTCCCACTCTTCTCCGACGTGGCATCGAGGGGAAACCTGATCCGTCCAAGGCGGTCGGCCAAAATCGGTACCCTGTGTGGCGCATCCTGGTGCTGAAAAATTGCCAGGAGAGCGCAAGAGTCGAATTAAGCATCGACTTTACTGGTGCCGGCTACAGGACTCGAACCTGTGACCCCCTGATTACAAATCAGGTGCTCTACCAACTGAGCTAAGCCGGCGTACAATTCCGTCTATTAGGATCATCGGCCTTGCAGGTCCAGCAGGAGATCTGGACTCGGCTTTT
>DATAVW010000183.1:0-5844 GCA_036267515.1 Rhizomicrobium sp. | reverse complement strand
GCGACCTGAACGATGCTGTGCGCAATATCGGACGGCCCGGCATTGCGTCCTGTGCAATCTCAGCCGTCGACATCGCACTGTGGGACCTGAAGGCAAAATATATCGACGTCGCGCTGGCAATGTTGCTCGGTTTAGCGCGCTCATCCGTCCGGGTTTATGGCAGTGGCGGCTTTACCTCATACAATGAGGCGCAGTTGGGCGATCAGTTGGGGGAGTGGGCGGCTGACGGATGCCGCTGGGTCAAGATGAAGATTGGGCGCGACTCAGGCCGCGATCTGGAGCGCGTTGAAACTGCCAAAGAGGCAATCGGCAATACGGCGCTGTTTGTTGACGCGAACGGCGCCTACACACGCAAGCAGGCCTTGGGCTTCGCTGACGCGTTTGCCGAACGCGGCGTCGAGTGGTTTGAGGAGCCGGTGTCAAGCGACGATCTGGCAGGCTTGCGTCTTTTGCGGGATCGCGCGCCAGGCGGCATGGACATCGCCGCGGGCGAATATGGCTACACGCCGTACTATTTCCACACGATGCTTCAGGCAGGCGCCGTCGATGTTCTACAAGCTGACGCCACGCGCTGTGGTGGAATCACGGGATTTTTGCGCGCCGCCGCAATTTGCGACGCGTTTGAAGTCCCGCTTTCCAGCCATTGCGGCCCCGCTATACATCTTGCGGCTGCCTGCGCCGCGCCGCGACTCATTCACATGGAGTGGTTTCACGACCATGTCCGCGTCGAGCGCATGCTCCTCGACGGCGCGCCGTGTTTAAGGGACGGATGCATCGCACCCGATCTATCGCGGCCGGGCCACGGACTTGCCTTACGCAAATCCGATGCACAGAGATTTCTTGTATAGATGCCTGCGCTCTTCTCCCGTTCGCGACGCGCCGAAGGCCCACGTTCCGAGACCGGGCGGCTAAAGGCCGTAGGCATCGCAATTCCGCCGGAGCAGATCGACAAGGTCCGTGTGGCGCTGGAAGGCGCGATCGAAGGCGAAGTGCGCTTTTCCCTTGGCGATTGCGTGCTCTACGCGACCGACGCCTCGAACTACCGGCAAATTCCCTATGGCGTGATTCTTCCGAAGTCCTCAGAGGATGTCATTGCTGCCGTGCGCATCTGCAATGCACACGACGTGCCGATCACGCCGCGCGGCGGAGGCACAAGCCTGGCCGGCCAGACCTGCAACACCTCCATTATCATCGACTTCTCGAAATACCTGCATCGCATCATCTCCATCGATCCGGCAAAGCGGCTGGCGGTAGTCGAGCCGGGGTGCATTCTGGACCACTTGCGGGATGAGGCGAAGAAACATGGCCTCACCTTCGGCCCCGATCCGGCGACGCACGACCACAACACCTTGGGCGGAATGATCGGCAACGATTCCTGCGGCGTTCACTCAGTGATGGCAGGGCGCACCGCCGATAATGTGCATTCGCTCGACGTGCTGACTTATGACGGTCTTCGCATGAATATCGGGCCCACTTCGCCCGTCGAACTGAACGCGATCCTGGCAGCAGGCGGCCGCCGGGCGGAACTCTACCGCCAAATGCGCGATTTCTGGACCGAGCACGGTACGAAGTTCGAAAAGGTCTATCCGGAAATTCCGCGCCGCATTTCGGGCTATGAAAATCTCGATCAGCTGTCGCCGGACAAGGGAATGAACGTTGCCCGCGCGCTGACCGGAACGGAAGCGACCTGCCTGATCGTCCTGCGCGCCACACTCAATCTGATTCCGAACCCTGCGGCACGCTCGCTGTGCATCGTCGGCTTCCCGGATGTTTTCGCGGCAGCCGATGCCGTGCCCGATACGCTGAAAACGAAGCCGATCGGGCTGGAGGGCATCGATCATCTGCTCACGGAATATATGAAGAAAAAGCGCTTTAAGGTGAGTGATCTCGAAGTGTTGCCTGAAGGCCGCGCATGGCTTGTCGCGGAGTATGGCGGAGACACGGTGGAGGAGGCCACCGCCAAGGCAACGGCGCTCGCAGCCGAAATGGAGGTGGGGGATCCCGCTTGCCACGTCATCACGGATAAAGAAAAGCAGCAGGAAGTCTGGGACGTCCGCGAGGCGGCGCTGGCCGTCACCGCGCATGTGCCGGGCGAAGGACCGACGTGGCCCGGATGGGAAGACAGCGCAGTGCGGCCCGATGAGCTCGGGAATTACCTTCGCGAACTGAAAGCGCTGTTCCACAAGCATGGCTACGAGGCATCGGTTTATGGCCATTTCGGCGATGGGCTGGTGCATTGCCGTATCAACTTCGATCTGTCGAGCGAACAGGGTCTGCGGAATTGGCAAGCGTTCTTGGATGAAGCTGCCGACCTTGTCGTGAAGTATGGTGGCTCGCTCTCCGGTGAGCATGGCGACGGCGAAGCGCGCGGCGCCTTGCTCGAACGGATGTACGGCGCGGATTTAATGGCGGCGCAGCGTGTATTTCGCGCCATTTGGGATCCGCGCCAGCGGATGAACCCCGGCAAAGTGCTGGATCCCTATCCGATTACTGCCAATCTGCGGGTCGGGCCCTCCTACAAACCATTGGAAGTGAGAGGCCTGTTTGCCTATCCGGAGGATGGCGGCAGCTTCACCAGGACGACGCTGCGGTGCGTCGGCGTGGGCAAATGCCGCCATCGCGACACCAACGGTGGCGTCATGTGTCCCAGTTATCTGGGCACAAATGAGGAGAAGCACTCTACACGGGGGCGTGCTCGACTTCTGTTCGAAGCGCTGCGCGGCGATGCGCTATTGGACGGCTTCGCAAACGAATCCGTGGAGGAGGCGCTGGATCTTTGCCTAGCCTGCAAGGGCTGCAAGCATGACTGTCCGGTCGAAGTGGACATGGCGAACTACAAAGCCGATTTCCGCGCGCGGCACTATGCAAACAAGTGGCGGCCGCGCGCGGCATACACCATGGGCCAGATACAGCGCTGGGCCAGTATCGCAGCTTATGCGCCGTGGCTGGCTAATCTTGGCACCAGGGCGCCGGGACTCTCCGGGCTTACCAAATGGCTTGGCGGCATTGCGCAGGCGCGGACCATGCCGCGGTTTGCATCGAAGACGTATCGCGCGTGGCATGGGAAGCATTTCCGCCGCACGGGTTCCCAACGCGTGATCCTGTGGCCAGACACCTTTAATAATTACTTCAGGCCGGACACTGCCATCGCCGCGACGCGCCTCTTAGAAAGCCTAGGGTTCGAGGTCCACATCCCGTCCGTGGCACTCTGTTGTGGGCGGCCGCTCTATGATTGGGGCTGGATTGATCAGGCCAAGGCGCTTTGGCGCAAAACCCTTAACGCTATGCGCGACGACATCCGCGACGGGGTTCCAGTAATTGGGCTTGAGCCCGCTTGCACTTCCGCCTTTCGCGACGAGCTGCCCAATCTCTTTCCCGGAGATCCGCAGGCTTCGGCGCTGTCCAAACAAACCCGCTTCTTGAGCGAATTTCTCAAGGATCGCGGAATTGCGCCGTCGGTTCCACAAGCGCGCGAGCCCTTGCTTGTGCAGTATCATTGTCATCATCATGCGGTGTTGGAAAAGTCCGCCGAAACGGAGTTGCTGAAGTCCCTGCCTGTGCGCGTGGATATTCTCGACAAGGGATGTTGCGGTATGGCGGGCGCTTTCGGTTTTGAAGCCGACAAATATCCATTGTCACGAACCATCGCCGAGCGCGGAATACTTCCGATTATCGGAAAGGCCGATCGCCACACCGTGATTCTTGCCAATGGATTCAGTTGCCGCGAGCAGATCGAACAATTGAGCGGCCGCCCCACGTTGCATCTGGCGCAATATCTGCTGCAGTGCTGCTAGGACCTGCCGACCGCCACGCCCATGAGGAAAAACAACAGCGCACCGCCGGCGACGATCGCAATGCGGGTGGAGGCGCCTGGAAAGGCAGTTGCCTTAGGCTTGGCCTCTGCACCAAAGGAGCCGTGTGTGCGATGTAAGTTCGTCACCGGTTCAAAAAGATTGTCGCATCGGTCCGGTCTGACTTTCTGCGCACTCTCCTGCCCCTCGACCGCTGTGCGGGCGAGATACCAGTCCAAGAACTCGGGGGCAATCATGTTGCCGACGATCGTCACCACTGTGGAGCTGCCCACCCAGTACTCTCGCGCCCGCGTGCGCGCCGCACGCAGCACCGCATCGGCAGCGGCTTCCGGCTGGTAGATCGTACCCATCGGCTTAGGCTGTCGAGCCATGTGCGTGCGTGCCCAGTCGAACTGCGGTGTGTTCATGGCCGGCAATTCGAGAATGGACGCGGTGATACCGAGTTTGTCGTGCTCCAGTTCGCTTCGCAGCGATGCCGTGAAACCGCGTATGGCATGCTTGGCGCCGCAATAGGCCGACTGCAGCGGAATGCCCCGGTAAGCAAGCGCGGAGCCGATGTTGATGATCTGGCCCGTGCCGCGGCGCCGCATATGCTTCAGCGCGGCCATCGAGCCATGAACTACTCCGAGGTAGGTGACCTCCGTCACGCGCTTGAATTCCTCCGGCGTTATCTTGGCGATGGGCGAAAAAACCGTGAGCATGGCATCGTTGATCCAGATATCAATGGAGCCAAGACTGTTTCGAAACTGGTCTGCCGCCGCGAACACCGCTTGGGCATCGCTTACATCAACGGCGGCAATATCTGCTTCCCCCCCCGCCTTGCGCACTTCTTCGGCAAGCTGCGCCAACGCGGTGCGATCGCGGGAGATCAATCCCAGTTTGGCGCCTTCGGCTGCAAACCGCATCGCCGCCGCGCGGCCCACGCCGGCTGCCGCACCGGTTATGACGACAGTAGACTGGAAGAATGCTCCTGAGGTGGACACCGAAGAACAACGCGGCATTGCGACCCGCGTTCCGATCTCGGGTCACTGGTGAAAAATGCTCGAAAATGCGTCACGTGCACGCTCGGAAAGCGATGCTGTAAAGGACCAGGGGCTGGGCTGACGCACGATCCGCAGCGTTCCGTGCTTGTCCAACACCTTGTAATCCGAGCGGCCGCTGCTTGTGCGGAAAAAACGGATGCTGACAGTCGCATCGCCGACACGCATATTCGAAAGTGTGATTTCAGGAAGCCATGGCGGCAAAAAAGGATCGATGAACAGCAATTTCAGCGGCGCGAACGGCTGCATTCCGAGCATGCACTGCACAAGGGTGAAGGGCGTCGTTGCCGACCAGGCCTGAGGGGAATTTGCGGTCGGATACAGGGCGGGAAAAGGATGACTCTGGTCGCGTGGATGGCCCGCCACACATTCCGGGAGCCGCGCGTGATCGAAAAGCGAAGCCAGTTCGAATTGAGAACGGCAAATTATTTCGACGAACTTGTGCTGTCCGTAGCGGTAGGCACCGACGGCAAAGGGGCCGTGTTCAACCGGCCAAACCGTTCCGCGGTGATAAGCATAAGGGTTATAGGCGGGATGCTCTGAGGAAAGCGTCCGCACGCCCCAGCCCGAGAACATATCGGGCGCGAAGAGCCGATTGAGGACCGGCAGAACGCGACGCTCATCTAAGATCCCGGTCGCGACGCAATGCAGAGGATTGGAGGTGATGGAGCGCACCTGCCGTCCTTTCGAGTCAAGCGCCAACGCGACAAACCGGTCCTCTTCCATCCAAAAGGCAGCGTTGAACCGCTTCTTGAGGGCTACCGCGTCGCGATAGTGGCTTGCTGCTTCTTCCTTGCGCCCGAACCACCACAAGACTTCTGCGAAGTTCATCTTTGCGGCGTAAATGATACCTTGATGTTCGCAGGTCGCGATGGGATCTGCGACTTGCGCGCCATTCGCATAAACAATCGCGTCGCCAGAATCCTTCCAGGCCTGGTTCTTGACGCCCTGCGACGATCGCGTGCGGTACCAGTAGAAGCCGTCCCGGTCTT
>DATAVW010000182.1:0-8050 GCA_036267515.1 Rhizomicrobium sp. | reverse complement strand
GGTTGTGACTTTTGTGCATCTATTTTGTGAGTATGCCCCCGTGAAATTGCTGATTCGGCATTGTTTTTGGCAGTGGAACGCGCACGCGCGCGTGATCGCAAACGAGCGCGGCGAGCGACTCGCGGTAAGAATTGAGAGAATCGAATCATGACAACTGCACTGCTTACGCACGCCGCCTGCTTCGGGCACCAACCGCCGCTGGGGCATCCAGAAAGGCCGGCGCGCCTTTCGGCGGTGCTCGATGCCGTTCGTAAGTTGAAAGTGATCGAGCGCGAGGCTCCGCAAGCGACTCGAGCATCGCTTCGAGCAGCCCATTCGGATCAGTTGATCGATTCAGTGTTGGACTGTTGGCGTGAGGAAGCATCCCAAGCCCACTACGCACAGATGGACGCAGACACCTTCATCTCCGCCGGATCCGCGGAAGCCGCTCTGCGCGCCGCCGGTGGGGTAATTGCCGCCATCGATGGCGTGATGTGCAGCGATTTTCAAAACGCCTTTTGTGCCGTGCGGCCGCCCGGCCACCATGCCGAGCGCAATCGCGCGATGGGCTTTTGTCTCTTTAACAATGTGGCAGTGGGCGCCTTGCATGCGAGGCGGGCCCACGGCCTAAAACGAATCGCCGTGATCGATTTCGATGTCCATCACGGCAACGGCATACAGGACATATTCTTCGATGATCCGAACACATTTTACGCTTCCACCCACCAGATGCCGCTCTATCCAGGAACAGGTTCCGAAAGCGAACATGGGGTGGCGAACAATGTGCTGAATTGCCCGCTTCCGCCGGGGTGTGGAGGCGAGGATTTCCGGGCGATTTACAGGGAGTCAGTATTGCCGGAGCTGGAGCAATTCGCCCCCGAATTCATCCTGATTTCCGCGGGCTTCGATGCCCATCGCGCCGACCCGCTGGCCAATCTGAACCTGGAGGCGGAAGATTTCGCCTGGGTCAGCCATGAAATCTGTGCAATTGCGCAGCGCACCTGCGGCGGCCGCGTTGTTTCAGCCCTGGAAGGCGGATATGACCTCGGCGCGCTGGCGGCCTCAGCGGCCGCTCACGTGCAAGCGCTGATCGAGGCTTGAAATGTTGTCCGCCAGCCAGCCCAGCCAGACCCCGGCCGAGGAGATGAGTTTCGAGGCTGCCCTCCGGGAGTTGGAGGCCATCGTCAGCAAGCTGGAGCAGGGAGACGTCGATCTCGAAGATTCCATTCTCTTGTATGAGCGCGGCCAGGCGCTCAAAGCCCACTGCGAACAGAAGCTGAAATCCGCGGAAAGCCGGCTGGAACGGATCGTTCAGGGGCCTAAAGGCGCCGAAGCTGTGGAACCCCTGAAATTGGGCTGACCGGCGGCCTCCTCTGCTATAAGATAAGGCCGGAGCCGCGGGGACCTTGATTTGTTATCTGAACAGCCCGAGTTAACCGGGGCGCCTATCGCCTTTCCCTGCGTTTTGGATCAACCGCACACCAGCAGCCGAGCCGGAGCATGACAGGACCAAGCCAAACGCCGCTGCTGGACCAGGTGCCTGAGCCGTCGATCCTGCGAAAGCTGGAGCGGGAGCAGTTGCGCCAATTGGCCGATGAACTCCGCCAGGAGACGATTAACGCCGTCTCCGTCACCGGCGGACATCTGGGGGCCGGACTGGGCGTGGTCGAGCTGACGGTTGCCATCCATTACGTTTTCAATACTCCGACCGACCGGCTGATCTGGGACGTGGGCCACCAGGCCTACCCCCACAAGATCCTCACCGGGCGCCGGGACCGCATCCGCACCCTTCGTCAGGGTGGCGGCCTGTCCGGCTTCACCAAGCGGGCGGAGAGCGAATACGACGCCTTCGGCGCCGCGCATTCTTCCACCTCGATCTCCGCGGGCCTCGGCTTTGCCGTCGCGCGCGACCTGAAGGGCGATAGCAATCACGTAATCTGCGTGATCGGCGATGGGGCCATGAGCGCGGGCATGGCTTACGAGGCGATGAACAATGCGGGCGCGCGGCACGAGCGGCTGATCGTCATCCTCAACGACAATGATATGTCCATCGCCCCGCCTGTGGGGGCCATGAGCGCCTATCTCGCGCGGCTGCTTTCGAGCAAAGAGTACCGCGGCATTCGCAAGCTCGGTAAGCGCGCCGCCAGCATCCTGCCGCAGTTTATGAAGGAACGGGCGCGGCGGGCAGAACACTACGCCCGCGGCCTGGCGGTTGGTGGCACGCTATTCGACGAGCTTGGGTTTTACTATGTGGGGCCGATCGACGGCCACAATCTCGATCACCTGATTCCGGTGCTCGAGAACGTGCGCGACATGAAGAACGGTCCCGTTCTGATTCATGCCGTGACGAAAAAGGGCAACGGGTACGCGCCGGCAGAAGCGAGCGCCGACAAGTACCACGGCGTCGTCAAGTTCAACGTGCTGACCGGCGAGCAGAGCAAGTCTGCATCCAAGACACCCAGCTACACAAAGGTGTATGCGGAAGCGCTGATTGCAGAGGCTGAGAAGGACGAGCGGATCGTCGCCATTACCGCGGCCATGCCGTCCGGTACCGGGCTCGATCTGTTCGAGAAGAAATTCCCGAACCGCTGCTTCGATGTGGGCATTGCCGAGCAGCACGGCGTAACCTTCGCGGCGGGATTGGCTGCGGAGGGCATGAAGCCGTTCGCCACGATCTACTCCACCTTCCTGCAGCGAGCATATGACCAGGTGGTGCACGACGTGGCGATTCAGAAATTGCCAGTGCGCTTCGCCATGGATCGGGCTGGGCTGGTGGGGGCCGACGGCCCGACCCACGCTGGGTCTTACGACGTGACGTACTTGTCCACGCTTCCCGGCTTTGTGGTGATGGCGGCGTCCGACGAAGTCGAATTGATCAACATGGTGGCGACGGCGGCGGCAATCGACGACCGGCCGTCGGCGTTGCGCTATCCGCGCGGCGAGGGAATCGGTTTGGAGCGCCCGAAAGCCGGCACGCCGCTGGAGATCGGCAAGGGCCGCATTGTCCGCGAAGGCACCAGCATCGCGCTGCTGAATTTCGGCGCGCGCATGCAGCAATGCCTGCTCGCCGCCGACAAGCTCGGTGCCCGTGGGCTTTCCACGACTGTGGCGGATGCGCGGTTCGCCAAGCCGCTCGACCACGATCTCATCCGACAACTGGTGCGCGAGCACGAGGTGCTGATTACGGTGGAGGAAGGTGCCATCGGCGGATTCGCCGCCCATGTGATGCAGTTCCTCGCGCTAGAGGGCCTGCTGGACCGCGGGTTGAAAATCCGCCCGCTCACTTTGCCGGACTTCTTCATCGATCACGATTCACCTGAGAAGATGTACGAGGTGGCGGGGCTGGATGCGAAATCCATTGTGGTTGCGGCGCTGAATGCATTGGGCCGGGAACGCGAAGCGGCACTGAGCAACATCGCTTGACGGCAGTTTGCCGGCACTTCGGCGCGTGCGGTGGATGCGCGCTGCAGGATCTTGCGCCCGACACTTACGTTGAAATCAAGCGGAAACTTATTCTTGACGCGCTCACGCGCGTGGGCATTTCTGATCCGCCGCTGCGGGAGATCGTCACTGTTCCGCCGCGCACGCGCCGCCGCGCCACGCTGAAGCTGCGCAAGGAAAATGGCGAGGCGACCATCGGCTTTCATGCCGCGCGGTCGCATGACCTGGTCGCTATCGAAGAATGTCATGTCCTGAGTCCTAGTCTCTTCAGATTCGCGCAAGGTGTAGGGCGCATGTTGTCACCGCTGCTGCGGGAGGGCGAAGGCGCTGACCTCTACATGCTGGAAGCCGACAACGGCTTCGATCTGTCCATTGCATGGCGGCGTCCCGTCACGCCGGAAATTCCTGCTCGGATTGCGGCTGCAGCCCCGAGCCTCGATCTGGTTCGCGTGATGGCAGGAACGGAGCTTATTTACCAAAGCGCCGTACCCGAGATTCGCTTGGAAGGTGTTCCCCTAAAACCGCCGCCCAATGCGTTTCTTCAGGCCACCAGCGAAGGCGAAGCGGCGCTTCAGGCCAGCGTGCTTGAGACAGTCGGCAGGGCCAGGAAGGTCGCTGATCTGTTTTGTGGTTGTGGAACCTTTTCACTGCCGTTGGCGCGGATTGCGCGAGTGCATTCGGTCGATGCCGATGCGGCCATGTTGGGCGCCTTGGCCGACGCTGCGCGATTCGCCTCGGGCCTGAAGCCCGTCAGCACGGAAAAGAGAGATCTGTTCAGGAACCCGCTGACCGAGCTGGAACTGAACCGCTTCGATGCCGTGGTGCTCGATCCCCCGAGGGCAGGCGCTATGGACCAGGTGAAACAACTTTCATCCTCGCGCATCTCCCGCATTGCCTATGTTTCCTGTGATGCGGCAAGCTTCGCACGCGATACGCGGGTTCTGATCGATGGCGGCTTCCAGCTGGATTGGGTCATGGGTGTCGATCAGTTTCTCTGGTCGGCGCACATCGAACTCACCGCCGCTTTCTCCCGAAAATGAGTGGCAGCGCTACGGCCGCTGGCTGTTGTGGATTTTGGCCGGCGGCGTGCTCGCGTCCGTGTTCGCATTCGGCAGCGCCTATGCTCGGGCCGCAACTTATTCCGGTTGGGCGGTGGTCGTCGTCGCCGGCGATTGGCATGCCCATGACGGCTCGCCCAGCGAGATTTTCGACAATGCGCGGCGGGACGTCTCTGCGGCGCTGGCGGGGATCGGCTTCAATCCGTCCAACATCGTGCAATTCTCCGTCCGGCCTGCTCGTTATCCCGCGGCGCGTCCGTTCCACGCAGACAGTGGCAGCATCGCCCATAGGCTGTGGAACTTATCCGACCGGACGCATGGCGGCTGTTTGCTCTATTTCAGCTCGCACGGCGCACCGTCGGGGCTTGTTCTCGGCGAAAGCATTCTCACGCCGGTCAGGCTCGACAACATGGTGTCGAACGCCTGCGAAGACCGCCCCACGATTGTGGTGATTTCGGCCTGCTATTCCGGCGTGTTCCTGCGCGCCCTCGAAGCACCGAACCGAATGATCCTGACCGCAGCGCGGCCGGATCGCACGTCTTTCGGCTGCGGCGCCACGAATAAGTACCCGTATTTCGACGAATGCTTCCTCTCGAGCATAGACGAGTCCAGCGATTTCCGCGGGCTGGCGCTTCGCACACGGCAATGCGTGGCGAAAACGGAACGGGCAACAGGCATGTCGCCGCCGTCGGAGCCGCAAATCTTCATGGGCAGCACCATTGCAGCGCACCTGCCGGCCTGGCGCTAAGAAGTACATGCGAAGCACGCCAACACGGGCGCTCACCTACGCGGCAGCACAGGCAGCCCGCGTCGCCTTCTACGGCGCGCATTATTTGGCGGCGCGTATGATGGCTCGGGAAATCTTTTCGGAAGTCGAAAAACCCACCCATCCACTGCCGTCGCTGACATCGACGCTCGCGGCTATGCGCGATTTGTTCGTGCAGGATTGGAAAAATGTGGAAGCGGGCTTTTATCCGGCGCCTGTAAATATCGCCTCGGAGTTCCGCCTTGCTCTGGGAAGCGCGCGCTTTCTTGTCGATGCGCCGCGCGTGGTCGCACGCAACAAGCGTGATGCGCATGATGAAGTTCGCACGCGTGCGAAGGGACTGCCGGGCTACTATCAGCAGAACTTCCATTTCCAGACGGACGGTTACCTGAGCGATCATTCCGCCCGGTTATACGACTTCCAGGTTGAGGCACTGTTCGCCGGCACTGCGGACGCCATGCGCCGCCGCGCCTGGGTGCCGGTCGCCAGATTTCTCGATAGCACGCGCGCGAAGAAACCTGTTCTGCTCGACATCGGCGCGGGCACCGGCGCGTTTCTCTCGTTCGTGAAATTTGTGCGGCCGGACCTTCGTGCCATCGCGCTCGATCTGTCGGAACCGTACCTCGCGCGCGCGAAGGACGCGCTGCAATCGGCTGACGATGTTCGGTTTATCGCGGCACCGGCAGAAGCGATGCCGCTGCCCGACAGTAGCATCGACGCTGCAACCAGCATCTTTCTGTTTCACGAATTGCCGCCGAAGGTGCGTCTGGAGGTGGCGGGGGAAATCGCCCGCGTGTTGAAGCCGGGGGGCATTTTCGTGCTGGCGGAGACCGTGCAATATGGCGACGCGCCGGACTTCGACGGACTGCTCGATGTCTTTCCATCACTCGTCCATGAGCCCTACTACGACTCATACGTCAAAACCGATCTCGACGCGCTGTTCGCCACCGCAGGTCTCAAGCGTATCGCCACCGACATCGCCTACCTGACGAAAATTGCCGTTTTCGAGAAGCCACACCGTCCGCGCGTATCCTAGAGCCGCTTGGCACGCGATGTTTATTTCGCTGTTTCGTTCCCTTGGATGATCGCCGAGCGGATCTGCTCGATGACATCGTTCATGCCGGAAGGTGAATGCGGCACGAGGATGACTTTGCTGCCGGAGGAAATCCCAATATCCTTCATGGTATCGAAATATTGCGTCAGGAGCACAAGGTTGAGCACCTCGTGCTCGTTCACGGTCCCTATCTTATCGGTGAAAGCGGCGATGGACTCGCGCAGGCCGTCGATGATGGCGCGGCGCTGTTTGGCAATGCCTTCACCCTGAAGGTGCTTCGACTCTGCCTCTGCTTCGGCGTTCTTCACCACGAGGATCTTGTTGGCTTCGCCCTTCGCGGCCGCGGCAACCTGTAAACGTTGCTGCGTCTGGATTTCATTCATTGCCGCCTTGACGTTGTCGGCAGGGTTCACGTCGGTCACAAGCGCGTTGGGAATCTCGAAACCGTACTGTCTCATCGAAACATCGAGTTCGCTTTTGACGGCGGCCCCGACGTCATCCTTTCTCTCGAACACTTCGTCCAAATTCATTTTGGGAACCTTGGCGCGGACCACGTCCAGCACATACGATTTGATCTGCTCCACGTGATCCTGAAGTTTGTAGTAGGAATCCGCCTCGCTTCCTTCAACCACACGGTATTGCACCGCCACGAACAGCTTCACAAAAACATTGTCGAGGGTCTTCGTCTCCACCTCTACGATCAATTGCTGCACGCGGAGGGAAACGCGCTGGGCGATGTGCTCGATATAGGGAATCTTGAAGTTGAGGCCCGGCCGCGCCGTGCGGACGTACTTCCCGAATCGCTCGATAATGGCGCGGCTCTGCTGTTGCACCGTGTAAAAGCTGCCGAAGACCAGGCCGAGGACGAAAATCGCCGCGATCAGAAGAACAAAGATAACCAGCCCCTGCATTTGTCTGACCCTTCTAAGATGATCTATCGCCCATTTGCGCGCGGTGGCGGAGTGCGTGATCGGCCACCACACAGGCCATCATCGCTTCCCCGACGGGAACGGCGCGGATGCCGACACACGGATCGTGCCGGCCCTTGGTGACAATCTCCGTCTCGGTGCCCTGCATATCGATCGTTTTGCGCGGCGAGAGAATGGACGAGGTCGGTTTCACAGCAAAACGCACCACGATGGGCTGTCCGCTGGAGATGCCGCCCAGAATGCCGCCGGCGCGATTGGAAAGAAATCGCGGCCTGCCATCGTTTCCCGCGCGCATTTCATCGGCATTTTCCTCGCCGGAGAGCATCGCCGCCGCAAAACGATCGCCGATTTCCACGCCCTTGACTGCATTAATGCTCATCATCGCTGAAGCAAGCTCGGCGTCGAGCTTGCCGTAAACCGGTGCCCCCAGCCCTGCGGGAATGCCTTCGGCCACCACTTCGATCACGGCCCCGCAGGAGGAACCGGCTTTGCGCACGCTCTCCAGATACTCCGTCCACGGAGCGACGGCCTGTGGGTCCGGACAAAAGAACGGATTGCGTTGCACCTCATCCCAATTCCAGCGCGCGCGGTCAATGGTTTCCGTGCCCATCTGAATGAGCGCGCCGCGGATCGCAACCGCCCCGTACATTTGCTGCAGCACCTTGCGCGCGACGGCGCCCGAGGCCACACGCGAGGCAGTTTCGCGTGCGCTCTGCCGTCCGCCGCCGCGATAGTCGCGCACCCCGTATTTGGCCCAGTACGTGTAGTCGGCGTGGCCGGGGCGAAATTTGTCGCGAATGTCCGAATAGTCTTTTGACTTTGC
>DATAVW010000181.1:0-7503 GCA_036267515.1 Rhizomicrobium sp. | reverse complement strand
CCTCTCGCAGGCTGCGGAACTCGGCTACGAGTTGAGCCACGACTTCGAGGATTGGGAGCGCAGCGGCGTGTTTATGTACACGCCCAATCATCCCAGCCTCGCCGTGCTGATAACGGTCGCGGCCGCCGCCGGCCGAAAAGCAGGGCTGCCGGTTGAACGGACTGCGGCGGATGGAATGCAGGACAAATTGGGACGCCTGCTGCGCTTGCCGGTTTATCCCGCCATCGCAAAGCGGCTGCGCATTTCTTCGGATCCAGAATTCATGGTTTGGCGACCAAAGAAGGGAATGCGGACTTTCGAGCTAAAGGAATACATCACGAAAACTTATGCGTTATATGCTTCCGCGCCGCAAAAGTTCTTCAAGCAAAGAGGCATTGAGAGAGCCGCGGCCGTCCTGAACTGATGCGGCGTTCCGGATTGTTAGGCCTTCTGAACCGTGGCTTTGCTCATTGCTTTCTTTCGCTTCCCCGGAGTAGATGACTGGCGAATTTGGCCACGCGCCATGGAGTCAGTCACAGCCCGCAACATGTCGGTCATCAACCGAAAGTACTCGTCCAATTGTGAGTCCCATAATTCTGGAGGAGAATATGGCTCAAGTGGGGGGAATAACGGGCTTGACGTGTCGCGATAATATTTTCTGCCGAGTTCCGCATTTTCTGACTCATAGTTTTGCATGAGCTGAGCCGCGCTGTCGTAAGAAAGGACGTCGCACGACCGGACGTAGGCGGAGTTTTTCCCAACCAGCGACTGCCTAAGTTGATGTCGGCCAACATCGAGATTCAGCTGATTGAGGGCGCGAACGAATTGCACGATCTCCAGACGCGGGGTTGGATTTTTGCTCGCCACTTCCTTTGCCGCCGGAGCACAATCTAATCCGAGCAACTCACAAAAATCGCGGATCGTATCCCTTTTCCCATTGCGATCGTACGGCCGCACAAGCAGAGCGTCGGCACCGAACTCGCAAGCCCACTTGTCCAGCGTAGTGAGATAATTGCCGCGAAACGGTACGCGTTCCCTCCAAACGTCAAAGTTGTGCCTGCGGCCGTCAAGTACGGCCTGCTTCCACAGCGACTGCAAATAATGGTCCTGCCTGCGCAAATAGACGACGATTTGCACATCCAGTTCCCCCGCGGGCAATTGCATTCGCACTTTGGCCGGATCCTCGAACCAAAGGCCTTCGGCGCTGATCACGTTAGTAGCGTCTTCACGTTCGGCGAGCTCGGTTCGGACTTGTTGCCAAACCGACAGATCGGTCTTACCCAAAAGCGCCAATACCAAGTCGCGATGAGAACTTCGATGCGTACCCTCTCGACCGGCAGAGATGTAGCGGACACCCATTTCCAGCAACGCATCCGCGTTGCCCGTGAGGTAGTGCTGTAGTGCTGACGATCCGGTCTTCGGAGTTCCGATATGCAGGATCAGCAATATGTACTCTCCAAATTTGCCTGTCGCGCCTCGGGAATCCCGATTTCAGGAATCAGTGTTCCGACCGAAGCATTCTCACTCTTACGGCAAACTGCCTGTCACGCGAAATCGAGCATTGGAGCAGCAGGTACGCGGTTTTGCCGCCCTTTTCGGAGTGCGATTATGGTTCCATGACTGTGTGTCTGGTTTATCTACACCATTGCCGGAACGACGCGGTTGGGCGGGCGGTGGCCATCCACGAAGGTGCGGATGTTGATGATCACCTTCTCGCCCATGTCGAGGCGGCCTTCGATCGTCGCCGAACCCATATGCGGCAGCAGCACAACATTCTTCAGCCGCAGGAGGCGGGGATCGATCCGCGGCTCGTTCTCGAACACATCGAGGCCGGCGCCGGCCAGCGCGCCGGTTTCCAAAAGCTGCACCATCGCCTCTTCGTCGATGATTTCGCCACGCGCGGTATTCACGATGTAAGCCGATGGCTTCATCATTTTCAACCGCCGCGCCGAGATCAGATGATAGGTGGCTGGCGTATGCGGGCAGTTGATGGACACGATATCCATGCGCGCCAGCATCTGGTCCAGGCTGTCCCAGTACGTTGCATCCAGTTCGCCGGCGATCTCCGCCGCAACCGGTTTGCGATTGTGGTAATGGATCTGGAGGCCGAATGCTTTGGCGCGGCGCGCCACCGCCTGGCCGATTCGCCCCATGCCCACGATACCCAGCCGCTTGCCCCACAGCCGGTGCCCCAGCATCCATAACGGCGACCAGCCGTGGAACTGATCGGTTTCCAGCGTCTTCGCGCCCTCTACCAGTCTGCGCGGTACAGCCAGGATCAGCGCCATCGTCATGTCGGCGGTGTCCTCGGTGAGGACACCGGGGGTGTTGGTGATGGTCATCCCGCGGGCGAGGGCGGCCTTTACATCGATATTGTCCACGCCATTACCGAAATTGGCGATGAGCTTCAGCTGATTGCCAGCGGCCTGGATCAACTTTGCATCGATACGGTCCGTAACCGTTGGCACCAGCACGTCGGCTTCCTGCATGGCGCGCCCGAGCGCCATTTCATCCATCGGCTTGTCGTCGGGATTTAGCCGGGCGTCGAACAACTCCCGCATGCGCGTTTCAATCGCGGCGGGCAGCTTGCGGGTGAGGATTACGAGCGGCTTGTTGGCCGGCATGTCACGCTCCGGTGAGGGCGGGCGCCCCGAATTTGCTCTTACCAGATGCGCTGCTAGGCTCAAACCGAGGCTGAATTTGGCGGCCGGAAAACTGGAGCGCGAATGTCAGCCACGCCTGAAACCGCCTCCGCAGCCGGGGAAGCGAGCGAAGGCTCACCCGCTGCGGTGGCGGCGGTGGAAGCGCAAGGCGGGGCGCGGCTCTTCCTTGCGCCGGGCGGCCTTTCGGCGAGTGGCGACCGCGTCGGGAGCCCCGCGGGCCAGTTCTCCTGGGCGATGTATGAGTGGGCGCGAAATCCGTACGTGCTCGTCATCACGATCTATCTGTTCGCACCATATTTCGCGAACGAGGTGGTGGGTGGCGGTGTTCGCGGGCAGGGGCTCGCCGGCGCCATTCAATCCTACAGTGGCATCATTATCGCTGTGCTGGCGCCATTCCTGGGCGCGATCGCCGATAGCGGCGGACGCCGTAAGCCCTGGATCGCGCTCTACACTGTGCTGATGGCGGCGGCGATGCTGCCCATGTGGTTCGCCATGCCGCATTCTGTGGGCTGGCAGTTGTTCTTTGTGGGGGCGCTGATCGCGGCCGCAAACGTCGCCTTCGAATTTTCAGCCGTGTTCCACAACTCGCTGCTGCCGAGCATTGCAAGCCCACGCGGTGTGGCGGGACTTTCCGGTTTGGGCCTGGCCGTCGGCAACGCCGCCGGAATCGTCCTGTTGCTCTTCATCCTAATCGCGTTCTCGCTGCCCGGCTACGTGCCGTGGAGTTTCATTCCGGCGCATCCGCTGTGGGGCATCGATCAGGCCGCACACGAGCCCGAACGTTTGTCGGGCCCACTTTGCGCCATTTGGCTGATCGTGTTCAGCATTCCCCTGTTCCTGTTCACGCGGGATCGCCCCTCGACGAACATGCCGTTCTATCGCGCCATGGTCGAAGGCGTGAAAGGTGTGATCCGTACCACGCGCAGTTTGAGGCATTATCGCAACGTCGGCTGGTACCTTCTCGCCCGCCTGTTCTTTAACGACGGTATGACGGCGGTCCTGACCTTTGGCGGCATCTACGCGTCCAGCATCTTTCACTGGGGTCCGATCCCTTTGCTGGTCTACGGCATCGAACTCAGCATCTTCGCGGTGCTTGGTGGTTTTGTCGGCGGCTGGCTGGACAATGCCTTTGGTTCGAAACGCGCGATCTTCATCAGCATCGGTGGAACTACGGTGTTCGGTCTTCTATCGCTCACCATGGCGCCGGATCGCATCTTTTGGTTCATCCCGTATGATGTGCATGCACGCCATGTGTGGAGTGCGCCGTTCTTCAACACCTGGCCGGAAATCATTTTTCTGATGATCGTCAATTTCATCGCGGTGCTGATCACGGCGGGTTATGCGAACAGCCGCACCATGCTTGCGCGCATCGCGCCGACGGAACGGATGGCGGAGTTCTTCGGGCTCTATTCGCTATCCGGGCAATCTACCAGCTTCCTGGCCACGGGCTTCGTGAGTTGGCTAACGCTTGCCTCGCAAAGCCAACGCATCGGCCTGCTGGGTGAAATACTGTTTCTGGCGGTTGGCCTTGCGCTGATGGTATTCGTGAAAGAGGAGCGGGCCGCCGCGGTTTAGTGCCGGAAGTGGCGCATTCCGGTGAAGGCCATCGCCAGACCTTTCTCGTCAGCAGCGGCGATCACCTCGTCATCGCGGATGGAGCCGCCTGGCTGAATGACTGCGGTGGCGCCCGCTTCCGCTACTGTCAGCAACCCATCGGGGAACGGAAAGAAGGCGTCGGAGGCTGCGGCGGACCCAACTGTTAAAGGCTGCGGCCAGCCGGCCGCCTTGGCCGCCTCTTTCGCTTTGATCGCGGCGATGCGCGCGGAATCCACCCGGCTCATTTGCCCTGCGCCGATGCCGGCCGTCTGGCCACCTTTGGCATAGACGATGGTGTTCGACTTCACGTGCTTGCCCACGGTGAAAGCGAACAGCATGTCAGCGATTTCCCCGTCGCTGGGTTTGCGCTTTGTCACGATCTTCAGGTCATTCCTGCCGGTCCGGCCGTTGTCCCGCGTTTGCGCGAGGAAACCGCCGGACACCGATTTGAAGGTGAGCCCTCGCGCCGTCGGCTCTGGTAGTCCCCCCGCCAGCAGCAGCCGCAGATTCTTTTTCGTGGAGAGAATGCGCCGCGCGTCCGGATCAGCATCCGGTGCGATGATCACTTCGGTGAAGAGTCTGGCGATTTCCTCCGCCGCTTCGGCATCGAGCGCCCGGTTGAAGGCAAGAATGCCGCCGTAAGCCGAGACCGGATCGCAAGCCAGAGCTTTGCGGTAGGCATCGGCCAACGAACTGCCCAGTGCCACGCCGCACGGATTGGCGTGCTTGATGATGGCGCAGGCCGGCGTGGCAGCATCGAACTCGGCCACCAGCTCATAGGCGGCGTCCGTGTCATTGATGTTATTGTACGAAAGCTCCTTGCCCTGCACCTGTTCGGCGGTTGCCACACCGTAGCGCTTCTCGCCAGTCACATAGAAGGCGGCCTGCTGGTGCGGGTTTTCGCCGTAGCGGAGCGCCTGCTTCAGGTGGCCGGCGAAGTTGCGGTAAGGCGGGGGTGCGGTATCACCGCCCTTGGCCACCCCCCCCGCAAACCAGTTGGAAACGGCGGCATCGTAAGCGGCCGTCCGGGCATAGGCGCGCTGCGCCAGCTTCCGGCGCAAAGACAATGAGGTGGCGCCGTTGTGTTCACCCAACTCGCTGAGGACGGCGGCGTAGCCTTCCGGATCGACCACCACAGTAAGGTATTCGTGGTTCTTGGCGGCGGCGCGGATCATGGCAGGGCCGCCGATATCGATGTTCTCGATGGTTTCCTCGAACCCGGCGTGGCGCGCGACCGTCGCCTCGAAGGGGTAGAGATTGGAGACCAGCAGGTCGATGTCTTCGATGCCGTGCGCTCGCATGGCCTCAACGTGTTCCGCGTTATCGCGAATGCCCAGCAGAGCGCCGTGAATCATCGGGTGCAGCGTCTTCACCCTTCCATCCAGCATTTCCGGAAAGCGGGTGATTTCCGACACGTCGGTGACCGCCAGCCCCGCGTCCCGCAGCGCCTTTGCGGTGCCGCCGGTGGAAATCAGCACCACGCCGCGACCCGCCAACACGCGGGCGAACTCGATCAACCCGGTTTTGTCATAAACCGACAGCAAGGCTCGGCGGATGGGGCGCAGGGTCATGGGAATCGGCGGGGCTGGAACGCGCCCCGCTCTTACTTGCGGAACAGCCAAAAGAGAAGAGTGAGCACCGCGCTGATCACCAGGCAGGTCATCACCGGAAAATAGAAGGAGAAATTCTGCCTTTGGATGGCGATGTCGCCCGGCAGCCGCCCTAGGCCAAGCCGCAACAGCCACGGCCACAGCAGGCCCGCTGCAACAAGCAGGATCCCCACAACAATCAGCAGCTTGCGAATATCCATTCCGCTTTCCGCCTGCCGCGTTTCCTCTATACTAACGAGCGAATCCGCAAAGGCGTCATGTGGTGGGAACAACTCCGAAAGTGCGTACGAATTACAATTGCTCGAAGTGCCCCGGCTATTGCTGCTCCTATCCAATCATCCCGCTGAACAAGCGCGATCTTGCTCGTCTCGCCCGCTATTTCGGAATCAGTGAGCGCGCAGCGAAGCAGAAATACACCGTACCGCGTGAAGACGAGGACATGGCAATGCGGCGCAAGGCGGATCCCCATTTCGGCCGCATCTGCCAGTTCTTCGATACGGAGAAGCGCAACTGCACGATCTATGAAGCTCGGCCCTTAGCCTGCCGCGGTTATCCGGAAGTGCCGCGCTGCGGATATTATGAATTCCTCAAGTTCGAACGGAAGCTGCAGGATGACAAGGAAATGGTGGCGCATTCGCGCTGAATTCGCCATCGCTTTGTTGACCGAACCCTCCGCGCCAGTATTATCCGCCGCCCATTCCCTTTGACCTCTCCTCGTGCCCCTGTGGCGGAATGGTAGACGCGGCAGACTCAAAATCTGTTGCCTTCACGGGCGTGCTGGTTCGAGTCCGGCCAGGGGCACCAGCAAAACCAATAGGTTAGCAGTTGATAGCGCATAGAACGGAACCCCCGTGTCTCTGTATTGTCTCACCCGACAATCTCGCGCTTGAAAACCTCTAGTGCCTCCCTGACCCGACGCTCGGTATCCGGCACGTTTTCGGCGAGGAAGGCTTTCATGGTGCCGTCGTCCATGGACTGCGCAAACTCGGCGTAGAGGTGCTTAGGCACACCTTCGAGGATCGCGGCGTTTATCCGGTCCTCCATGCTCTCTTGTAGGTCTGCCACCATCTGCTCGGCCACCTCGGGTGTGGGGGTTACTCCCATCTTCTTCAGCCGCTCGGTCGTCCACTCCCGCGCGGTCGCCTCTATATCCAAAAGAACCCCCTACGCTGCCTCTATGGAAATCTCGACGCGAGGCTTGGCCTTGTCAAACGCCTTGCGGGTGTGAAGCTCTACGATTTGACCATCATCGATCCAAACGATGCCGGTGAGCGCGTCGAGGAGGCTCTTGATGTTGTCGATGTCGTGCTTCCTGCGGTCGGCCCAGTAGAGGGAAACTTTGACGGTCAGGTCACCAGTAAGGGGTTTGCCACGATACTGGCTCCTTGCTTCCCACCCGATTGCCTCTTTGCACCTTCGGGCGCGAGGGTCGAGGAAACGAGCACTGCCGCGCTGCATGTGGAGGTGGTTGGTTGAGACTGGCAAAGTCAGGAGCCGGAGGGTCATACCTCGTCGGGTGTTATAAAAACGTGTTCTTGGAAGTCCGGCGGCACGACCCCGCGCCCGAGGTTGTTCAAGAGTTCGAGCGCCTCGATGTCATCGCCAAACTTCGGTTTGTAGTCTGGCTTCGTCATGTAGAGGCTATCGGCGAAGCG
>DATAVW010000180.1:0-6398 GCA_036267515.1 Rhizomicrobium sp. | reverse complement strand
GTAGTCGCCGGTCACCAAACCTGTTCTGTTGATGCCGGTGGCCGAAGTCGCCGCCGCGCCGGGGAAATTGAAGGTGGTGAAGTTGCCTTTGGCCGAGCGGATGAAGCCGCTGGATTCCACAACTTGCCCCGCATAACTGCCGACGATATCCGCGCCGGCATCCAGACCGGCGGCCGTGGTTTGCCTGGCATGCGGCGGATCGAACAGCGTCATCGTTCCATCCGGCTCGCGCACATACCCGTGATCGTGATTGCGATTGTGGCTGGTCCAGTCTCCGCAGACGCGTCCGTCCTTGTCGATGGCGAGCGCATCGGTGATGGGCGCGTTGTCAACGGCAAATGTGGTGATGGTTCCGTCAGCCGCCCGCAGGAAGGCCTTTGCCGTGTAGCCGTCACCGTACGAGCCGACGAGTGTGCCGGCATCGTTGATCGCCCGCACGTACGTCACAGTCGATCCCGGTGGATCGAACACGGTAAGCGTTGCGGCGTGTGCAGACGCACTTGCGAAGATCGCTAGTGCGGTGCTCGCGGCAGATATGGAAATTAAGCTGCGCATTGCTTTCCCCTCACAATAGCCACATCCGGTGAACGCGGCCAGCTATGGCGTTCGCACGAAGCCATGGTATTGGCCGTCTGAAGTTTTGAAAACGCCGGCAATCACTCCGGAGTCATTGATACTGGTCGCCTGCGCGCCAGAAACCGCATCCGGCGGATCGATGTTGCTGACCTTTCCATCGGCTGTTCGCAGGAACGCATGTAGGGTCTTGTCAGACGTTTCATAGCTCCCGGCAATTGCGCCGGAGAGGTTGATTGCCGAGGGGTAGGTATTGATCGAGCCCTTCGGATCGAAGGCGGTAATTGCGCCATCGGGAGTGCGCACATAACCGTGCCCGGTGCTGCTATCGCGATAGTCACCGGCGATGACCCCATCCGCGTTGATGGCGAGCGCCGCGCTCTCGGCCGATCCCGGCGGATCGAATTTCGTGATCGTACCATCTGGCGTGCGAAGGAACGAGCCGATCTTGAAACCCCGGCAGACACACTGGCCAACCACAACGCCCGCACTGTTGATCCCCGTGCCCAGTGTAAAAATCGAATGAGGAACCTTGAAGGTCGTGATGGTTCCATCCGGGGTTCGCATCCAACCGGTGGGATTCTGATGCTTGCCGTCATAGTATCCGGTGAGGCCACCCTGTGGGTCGAAAGCGCTCGCACTGGTCATTCCGTGTGCGCGCGGCACATCGAACGTGCTGATCGATCCGTCGGCCTCGCGCACGAAGCCATGTTCGTTCTCGCGGTTGTGCGGTGTGTAGCTCCCGGAAACGCGGCCCTGACCGTCGATGCCGGTCGGCTGCACGACCTCCGAGCCTTTCGGCTTGAATACCGTGATTGTGCCGTCCGTCGCACGAATGAAACCCTTGCTGGTGATCCCTTCGGTGCTGAAATCGCCGACGATCACGCCGGAAGCATCGATATAGTTTGGGAATGTTTCGGTCGATCCCCGTGGATCGAAGGTAGTGTAGCTTGCGGCGTGTGCCGGCGCGGCAAAGCACGCGACAATCGCGCCACAACTCGCGATACGAGCGAGAGATGCCGATGTCATGAGATCCTCCCCGAAAGATCACACCCACATTAACACAAATTCAGAAAAGCCGTGAGGCCTTTTGTGTGTCAGTTTCGTGAACGGGCGCCGTAACGGCAGCGCGCTCAGGTACCTGTTTTCACGCCCAGATTTCCGTCAGCGCACGGACGAAGTTGGCCCCGAGCACCTTTTCTGCCACCCGCTCGGAATAGCCGCGCTTCAACAACGCGTCGCAGATGGTCTCCGGCCGCCGGTTGTGGTTGAGGCCGATCACGTACATCGGCCGGTCTTCTTCCGGCGCCGCAAGACCGGCCTTGTTGAGCTCCTCTTCCATCTTGCGGAAGTCTTCGGCGCCCGCCGGCGACGTGTCCCACGGGATGAGACCGCTGTCGCTACCGATCCCGACGTGATCCTCGCCGCACACCTTCAGCGCGTGCGTCATGTGCGCCATGTAGTCGTCTAGCGCGGGCTGCTTCGGACTCGCGGTCAGATAGGGCAGATCAAAGATGCCGATGACGCCGCCCTTGTCGGCCGCCGCGCGTAGTTGCGCATCGGTCTTGTTGCGCGGGTGCTTGTGCATCGCCATGCAGCCCGTGTGCGTGACCAGCACCGGTTTCACCGAGGCCACAAGCGTATCGGCATAGGACGGCGGACTGGCGTGGCTGATGTCGATGGCGACGCCAACCTCGTTCATTTTGGCGACGGCCTTCCTGCCTTCTTCTGTCAAACCCGTGGGCGGATTCTCCATCACACCGGAGGCCCACGGCGTGTGCTTGTTGTAGGAGAGCTGCATGACGCGCACGCCGAGATTGCGGAAGATCTGGATGCGCTCGATCTTGCCTTCGAACATGTCGGCGGATTCGAAGGAGAACAGGATGCCGAGCTTTCCCCAGCGCTTCGCCCTGCCGAAGTCTGCCGCGGTCCGCACCTGCATGAACACGTCTGGATGCGCTTCGATCGCACGCATGTACCAGGCGATTTCGTCGATCGTGTCCTGGAAGTTCGAATTGATGCCGCCCATGGTGGTTTTGCTGGCAGTGACGCCGGAGTTGCGCGACAGCGAGAGCATCGCTTCCGGCAGCGGGAAGCTGTCCTGCCCCGGCGGACCAGAGTTGGCGTCGAACACAATCGAGCGCTCATAAAGCGCGTGGGCTTGCGGCGAGACCGGCACGTAATCATTGGGCGGGCCTGTCCATGGCTTGGGCGGCACAGCCGGTGCCACTGCACCAGCCGCCGTTTCGGCCGCGCGCGCGGCCCCTGCCATTGCCACAGCCACACCCGCCGTTCCCAACAAGACGTCCCTGCGATTCATGATGCCCTCCCCTTGCAGAAAATCCAACCCACTTTATCGAAAGCGCCTTCTTCCTCAATGAGGCGATCAGCGTCCAGCGTTATGCGGCCATGTCATAGGCGAAAAATCTATAACGCCTTGCGTTATGTGACGCACTGCGTTATGATCCAGGATGATCCGGAGCTTCCGTGATGCGGAAACCGAGCTGATATGGCAGGGCAGCCGCAAGCTGCCGTCGGATATTCAGCCGGTCGCGCTACGCAAGTTGATGATGCTGCATCGCGCGCGGACGTTGAATGACTTGCGCGTGCCGCCCGCCAACCGGCTGGAGCCGCTAAAGGGCAAGCGGACCGGGCAATGGAGCATCCGGATCAATCGCCAGTGGCGGGTTTGCTTCCGCTGGCGGGAAGGAGATGCGTACGATGTCGAAATCGTCGATTACCACGATGAGTAAATGGCGCCGGCTGCCGCTGGTCACGCCGGGTGAAATCCTGCTGGAGGAATTTCTCAAGCCGATGGGCCTGAGCCAGAATGCGCTCGCCCGCGCCGTCCACGTGCCGCCGCGGCGCATCAACGAAATCGTGCTCGGCCAGCGCGCAGTGACGGCCGATACCGACCTCCGGCTGGCGCGGTATTTCGGGATGTCGGAGGGATTCTTTCTCGGCTTGCAAACCGACTACGAGCTGCGCGCCAAGAAGCGGGAGATCGGCACCGACCTCGCCTCCATCCGCCCCATGCCGGCTTGAATGGCATGCAACCGCAGCACAAAAGATTGCCCGCGCATCCCGGCGAAATCCTGCGCGACAATGTGCTGCCCGCGCTTGGACTCTCGATCATGGACGCAGCGGCGAAACTTGGCGTCACGCGGCAGACGCTTCACCGCATCATCGCGCGGCGCAATCCGCGACCAGTGACGCCGGAAATGGCGGTGCGGCTCGGAAAGCTTTGCGGCAAGGGTCCGCGGCTGTGGCTCAACCTGCAATCGGCCTACGATCTTTGGCACGCCGAACGCCGCATCGACACCCGCAAAATCCCCACCTCCACGCTGCGGAGTGAGACCGCAGCTCATGCCTGCTCGCGAGCCACTCCTAGCCGTTTCGCTTCCACAAGATCAATTCGGGCCTTATGTCCGTGGCGGTCCAAGAGACTCAATAGGTTACCACCATCCAGTAGTGTGATCGGCTTGTCTTTGGCGAAGTCGTATGAATCGGACCCGTATTGAGACGTGGTCACGAGAATACCTCTGTTGGCCCCTTCGTTGATCAGTGTCCCATACAGGTCCCGAACCGCTGAAACTCCCACCACGTTCGTGTAACGCTTGGCTTGGATGACGATTTTGCCGCCGCGGATCGGGTCAGGATCGAATGCTATTGCATCGACGCCGTGATCACGGCTCGCCCGAGTGATTTTAACTTCGCCGCCATTAGCTGAGAATTCCTTTTCGAAAAGGTCTCTCACGAGGTATTCAAATTCCTCCCAAGGAATAGCGGCGATGTTGGTGGCTTCCGAGACGATATCAATAACATCATGTGGAGTTACAAACCGTTCGTCGTTCTTGTTCAACCTCAAGATTGGAACAACCGCCGACATTCCAGCCAGCTTTGCGCTACCGACACCCTTCAAGGAGCGGAAGCACGCCTTTGGATCGACAGCAGCTAGATTGATTTGGCTGAATGCCTCTTTCAATGACTGAAGCGACAGGATGCACGCGCGTGCCGGTTTGCCAGTAGATTTGTCGGTGAAATTTACCCATCCATTGAAGGTTACCGATGTGACGGCTCTTATTTCATCGGATTGGAAGATTTCATACAGCGTCCGTAAGCAGGTCTGATAGAGCGCATCATCGTATAGCTGTGCCAGCTCACCTTCGCGCAGATATGATTCTTCAAAGCAATCACGTGATTGAACATATTTGACGGCCTTCAGTTTCGGAAGCACGTCCACAGAAGGCAGCTCATAATCGATAATGAGAACACCGGTCTCGGAAACGAAGTCCATCTGCCATTCCTTTGGAAAGCAGTCCGGGTACTTCGATAGGCCCAAAATCCAGTCCACGTACTCCGTAATCGCGTTCATCTCCTCAGCGTGATAGCGCTGATAAAAGTCGTCGATCTTGGCATTTGCTTTTTTCTGTTCCCCCTCGAATGTAACTTTTCGTTTCTCCCAAGCTGCACAACCGCTTTTGAATTTTGCCACGGCGTCCTGCCACGCCTCGTGATCCGCGCTGAAGCGCCGGTTCGCTTCGGCCTGATTTTTCTCTTGTATGCTTGGGATGAGCCAAGCCAACAGGCTGCTGCGAGGAGCGTACTCCGGCCCAGTGAATACGGGCTCGCGGGCGGGTGAAGCAGGAAATGGATCGGAGAACTTCTTCCGATCATAGAGCGCCGACCAATCAAATCTCATACTCTGTTTCAGTCCGCTTACGATGATGGACCGCAGTTCGGCTAAAGCCTCCTCCGCTTCTTGCGTGCGCTCCAGTGCTTCGGTTTTTTTCGCATCTTTGAGAATGGCAGCGTTCGATCTCGCCGTCCGAGCGGCTTCGACGGCGCACTTCCGCTTCCATTGCTGGCCCCAGTCGTATTGCTGCGCCTGGGCCTTTTGCTCAACAACATATTTGTTGGAGCCTGTTACGCGCCGAAACTTGTTCAGCCCGCTATGCTGAATATCGATGTAGTACATGCCAACCCGCGCCTGCTTTCTAAGGAAAGCATGGATTTCAGATGTGCAAAAGTGGTTACCGCGACCTATATCCCGGCATGGCGCATAACAACGGGATGATGCCGCGCGCGAAGGGGGCGCGGGGCAACGGCAACGGTTCGCGCGGGTTCTTAGACAACGCGGCGAAGTTCTGCCGGCTAGATCGTCAGTACCGATTTCAGCATTTTCCGCACGGCGGCGCGGTCACGTGCCGAAAGCGAGCCGATCGCGCGCGAGACAAGCCGGTTGTCCAGCGTGAACAGTTTCAGGCGCACGAGCGAGGCGTCGGAAAGTCCGGCGGCGGCGCCATCGCTCAGCGGGATGTCGCTCGGCCAGCGGCTGCGTTGCGCTGTGGTGATCATGGCGAAGAGCGTCGCGCCGTTCGCGTCATTGGCATCGCGCGCCGACAGCGCCAGCGCCGGCCGCGGTTTGGCGACGGCAATGTCGGTGAAAGGGGAACGGCACGATGGCGACATCGCCGGCGTCGCAAACCGTCATCGCAGCTTGTCGTAAGCCGCGGCGTCTTCGTGGCTGTCCCATTCGGACAGAGTCGATTCGACTGCCTTGAGATAAGCGTGATCCAGCGGCTCTGCGCGCGCGAGCGTCACCTTGCCCTTGCTGATCCGGTAGACCAGCGTATCGCCCGGCGCGGCCCCAAGCGCCTCACGCACTTCCTTAGGGATCGTGGTTTGCGACTTGGCGGTCAGCTTCCCAAAAATCGCCGTCATGGCCAGACTCCTTACCGTAAGGAGGTAAGGAACCGGCGGGTGGAAGGCAAGTCCAGTTCGCCCTATATTCCGCCTATGGCGCATAACAACGGGATGATGCC
>DATAVW010000179.1:0-21978 GCA_036267515.1 Rhizomicrobium sp. | reverse complement strand
GATTGCGGCACGGTGAGGCGATTCAACGATGCTTGGGCCCAACTGGGCAAAGTGGTCGGCGCGGCCTCGCCAAGCGCGATATTCTCCTGTCCCCCGAACCCGCCGCTAGATGCCACGGGCTTGCCTGAGCCCTGAGGCTCGGTGAGCGCCGTCACGGCATGACTGAGGTCGAGATATTTCCTGGCCACACGATTGACATCCGCAACGGTGACCCGGTTGATCCGCACGAGATCGTCGTCGGGAGAACGCAAGCCGTAAAGCGCCACCGCATCCGACCACACCGATGCCAGTTCCGCGATCGAGTTCTTTTGGAATTCCGTCTGCCGGCGCTCCTGACGCTTGGCGGCCTGCACCAGATCGGCGGGAACCCCATTCTTCGCGACCTCAGCCAGTATTGAGCGCATCGCGCTCTCGATCGATGGCGCATCGCTTGCCTGTGCGAAGCTGGCGCTCGCATAGCCCATGCTGGCCATAGGCATAGGATAGAGCGAAAACTCCGCATCGATGGCTTTGCCTTGCGCAACCAGCCCATAGAGCGCGAAGCGGTGGCTGCTCAGAACATCTGACAGAACCTCAAGCGCCGGAAAATCTGGGCTGTTGAGACCAGGCATCCGCATCGCGATGAGCTTAACGGCATAGGGATTGTCCGTCGCAATATTGAAAGATGTTGGACGCGCCGGCTGAAACATCATCCGCGGCCGCGCAGGAAGGTGCTTGGGCTTGATATTGCCGAAGAGCTGTTTGATCTGAGCCAGCGTGGCTTGCGGGTCCAAATCGCCAACCACGATCAGGATGGCGTTGTTCGGCGCGTACCACGCGTCGTGGAAGTGCTTGAGCATTGCAGATGTCGTTGCGTCGAACGACGGCCGCGTTCCAAGCGCGTCATGTTCGTACGGTGTTCCGGCGAACAGAAGACCGCGCAGCTTCGCGTAAACGACGTAAGCGGGACTCGACAAGTCCTGTGCAACCTCCTGTTCGATTGCCCCGCGCTCGGCGGTCCAGTCTTCCTTGCTGTCCACCACATCCCGCATCCGCGCGGCTTCGATGTGCAGCGCGGTATCGACATCCTCCGCTGGTACGGTAAAGAGATACTGTGTCAGGGCCTCTCGGGTGTCGGCGTTGAAATTTCCACCCATGACACTGCCGATATAGGCAAGTTGATCGGCCGAAAGATCGGGGCTGCCGCGGAACATCATATGTTCCTGGGCGTGTGCCATTCCTGGAAATCCCGCTGGCGCCTCATCCGAGCCGACGAGGTAATTCACCGATGTGGCAACCACTGGCGCGAGCGTGTTGCGCACGATGATCACGCGCAGGCCGTTGGAGAGCGTCGCCCGCACCACACCAGCGTCCGGTGCGGATGTGGCAGTCGCCGATTGCCAGCCTGCGTACCCGACGGCAAGCAGTGCGCAAAGTATAGCCCCCACAAAGGCCCTTTTGGTTGATTGCATTTATCCGATGTCCTGTGTTGCTACCGAGCAGTGAGTTCGCGCACCAATGCATCTTGTCCGTAGACATTCTTCAGCGCTTCCGTGATCGCGGCGGTGGAAACCGCAACGGTGCGGTTGACCGAATCATCGAAGGCGAACGCGCCGCCTAAACTTTCGATGTTTCCGTCGAACACGGCTCCGATCACCTCGCCTTGCGCGTCGATCAGCGGCGAGCCGGAATTTCCCCCAATAATGTCGTTGTCGCTGGTCATGTCGAACACGGTATCGTTGTTCACCTTGTTGCGCGCAGCGACCCATTTCGGCGCCAGATTAAACGGGGGTTGGCCTGTCGCACGGTTCCACAGGCCGCTGAAATAGGTGAACGGCTTGACCGTCTTTCCGTTATCGGTCCAGCCCTCGATTTTGCCGTACGAGAGGCGGAGAGAGAAAGTCGCGTCGGGATAGATGCTGGTCCCGAACACCGCGAAGCGAGCTTTGGCGATTTGTTCTGCCGCGCGATCCGTCGGTCCGATGACCCGGTTTTCATATTCCTTGCGGATGGCGCGCGACGCCCGATCGGTTGCGAGAACGAATTTGATCATTGGATCTTTGGACGCCTGTATCGCCGGGAGTCCTCCATTCCAGAGGCTCTTGCGCAGCGCGGGATCGCCAAGTCTTGATGCTGCGAGCCGCGCCGAAAGTTTCTCGGGAGAGTCCTTTCCGAGAAATGTCTTCGTGGCCGCAGCGTCCACTGTCAGGTTTTCACGCAACTTCGAAAGCCAGAATTCGAGCGCAAGCTGCTCGACCTCGGGGTATACCGGGCGAGCGTCCAGCACCTTCTTCTCCAGAAGCGGCAGTTGGCTGTCGGTATATTCAGGAAGGCGCTCACTGTTCGGCTTGGAGCGCTCCTCCGCCGCGCGCACCAGATAACGTGCGTATCCAAACAGGTTGGAGCGAAAGCCCGCGCGGGCTTCCATGAAGGCATACGACAAGTTCAGCGCTTTCCGATCCACCTGTGCTTTCGCAATGGCAGCCCAAGGATCGCCGATGGATTGGGACAGCTTTGTGTTGGCCTTGACCTTTGCACGCAATTGCTCGTCCGCCCGGCGCTTGGCTTCGATGAAAGGCGGCTCGGCCAGGGTCTGCTCCTCGCCGTGAAGCGCCTTGAAACTGTTCTCGATGCCGAACAGATCGTCGTCCGCGATCCGCGCGTGCTCCGCGTTTTCCTCGCTGAAGCGGATCAGACGGCCGCGAAGCTCGGCGTACTGAAACAATGTCTCCGGGAGCGCGAAATTGCGCAGTGAATCCAGCTGTTCGGCCGTGAGAAGGCGCTGCGTCGCACCAGGATTGCCAGCGACAAAGACCGGCTCGCCCTCCTTGGGTGCGTTCGCGTTCCAGCGCAGGTGATTGGGCGTGTTGACCGGCTTACCGTTTTCGTACAGCCGCACGAACGAGAAATCGAGGTCGTATCGCGGGAAGTTGAAGTTGTCTGGATCGCCTCCAAAAAATGCGGTCTGAAGTTCCGGCGCGAACACGAGCCGCACGTCTGAATATTTGTGATAGGTGTAGAGCTTGTACTGGCCGCCCTCATACAGCGTAATCACCTGGCACCGAAAATTCTGCTCGCGCCCGGCGCAACCTTCTTTCTCCACGATCGCGATCTCGCCATCACGCGCCTTGACGAAATCCTGCCCGGTCTTATTGGCGCTTGCGGCCGAGACACGGGCAGTCACATCGGAAACGCTTGCCAGGATCTCCGCCTGCATTCCCGGGCAGAGGCGTTCGTCCTCGCGTTTGACGGCGGCAAAGCCGTCTTTCACATAGTCGGCCTGTGCCGTGGAAAGATTTTGCGCACAGTCACGCACACAATGGTGATTGGTGAGGACCAATCCCGTCCCCGTGACGACGGAGGCCGAGCAGCCGCTGGAAAGCCGCACCGAGGCGTTGCGCACCTTGTCGAGCCAAGCGGCATCTATCGTCACACCATATTTTGCCTTCACCGCCGCCGACGGGAAGTTGTCAAAGGTCCACATGCCTTCGTCGGCGTAGGCTACGGAGTGCAGCGCAAAGAGACTCAGGAAACCGAGCGACGCGGCTCCGATCTTCCCTATGCCATTTCCCTGTTTTGCACCCGCCTTACCCTGTGCGCTGAGGTTGCGCACGAGGCTTGCTGCGGTAAGCGAAACAACCCTATCCATGTATGCTCTCCAAAGATGATGATATTTCTCGTGTTGTGAGTCCGGCCTTGGCATGTGAGGTTTGAGGATGCTTGTCGCACTCCCGCCGCCGGTCCTTGAGGTCTTCTATTCGCCGACATGTGCGCCGTGCCGGTTAGAATTGCCTGTGCTGGCGCAAATTGTCGAACGGGATGGCGTGCGCCTGCGCATTGTGCTTCTCGACCAGGAGCAACGCGCGCGTGACGACATCCGAAAGGTGTCCGTGACACTGGAGAAGGTTGCGACTCCGCCATCAAAGCTTGCACCGCGAAGGGTTCTGCTGCTGGCCGATGACACCGACGGCATTCTGCCCTTTGCCCGGTCCCTCTTGCCTTCCGGGAAGGCCTGCGCGGTGTGGCGCGGCAGGCTGACGGTGCTGCGCGCAAGGGCGATGCTTGCGGCCTGCATCACTGCACCTTCTCCGCGATGATCTTGAAGAAGATTCCCTTTTCGCCGTTGTTGACCAGGGTGAGTGGGCCAGTGACGGTCACGATCTTGTTCGTCCATACGATGCGGCGTGGTGCGACAACCTCCACGACCTCGTTGGGTTCGCCCGGTGGGCAGAACATGCAGACGGGCGTGTTGCGCGTGAGCAGGAAGTGTTGCGTGTGATCGGACGCGTCCAGCGGCATCACGAAACCGTTGACCATAACTGGCTGTCCCGCCAAGGCTTTGACTTCCGGCGTCACCGCGATGTGGTAGAGATCGTTCTTGTCGTTGTATCCAACTTTGCATTTCACGAATTTTAGCCAGACCGGACTCTGCGAATGGGGCAGCGTCATCTGAAGCTTCCGTTCTTCCGGCGGCTGTCCGAGCGGCGGCGTACCCGCTGCCGCATGCTGGCTCATGCTGCCAGCCAGCAGCAGCGACAGAGTTAGCGTTGTCACGTTCGGGTGGGTCATGATTGCAGCAACTCCTCGATCGGGGTCTGCGCGGCGCGTATCGCAGGAACGACGGCGGCGGCAAAAGCTGCCACGATCGTGCCTACGACGAGGTAAAGAACGGTCCAGGGATCGATCTGAAACGCGAGAGCAAGGCCTGTGCGGTCCAGCAGGATCTGCGCTGCTATCGTCAGAAGCAGCCAGCCCAGCGCGAGGCCCGCAATCAGGGCCGCAATGGCGATAATGCCAGCCTCGGCGAAAGCGACTGACGCGATCGAGAGCGGCCCTGCCCCGAGCGTGCGTAGCAAAGCCAGATCACGCGTGCGCGCGTTCATGGTTGCCATCAGCGCTGCCGCAGCACCCGCTGCCGCGATCACCACGAGAAGAAGCCCCAGGGCGATCGCCGCGTAGGATAGCGGACGGAGGTAGCTCATCAGGCGGGCGATCTCGAAGGACGGGCTTGCTGCCGTGAGCGTTGGCTGGGCATTGATAAGGCGCGGCACCAGAAGCGCCGCCACCGGCGTGCGGTAGGATGCGACGATCGCCGTCGCTGCATCGGGGAGATTGACATACGTCTCCGCCACACCGGTTTCGGCAGCTTCGTCCTCAGCATATTTGCGATGAATGTAGCGTACGGTCTCGATGTCGCAGAGCACGAGCCGGTCGAGGACCGATCCTGTCGGCTTAAGGATGCCGACGACGGTGTAAGGGAACTGCGAATGCAGCTCGCCGCCGGCCGCGAGGCCATGCGCGCCGACGAAGTGCTCGCCTATCGTCAGATGCAGCGCTTGAGCGGCGCCGGCGCCCAACACCGCCTGAAGCGGTTTCGTCCAGACAGCTCCCTGGGCAAAATCGGCGTGATAGATCGCGAAAATCGCCGATGTCGTGCCGACGATGCGCCAGCCATCGACATTGTCACCCAGCGCGATCGGCGCGGCTTTGCGCACCAGCGGGGGCTGAACCGCCGCCATCGCAGCCTTCTCGGATACCAGGCCTTGCGGATCGGAAACATGCAGCGCGCAGCACAGCACAAGATCGAGCGGAGAACCTTTCGGTCCAACCACGAGATCGACGCCGCCCCAGGAACGTTCCGCCGCGTCGGGCAATGCATCGAACGCCGTGAGTGCTACGAGGACGGCGGCGATGCCCAAAGCGCCGACCAGAATGGAAAGCAAAGCCTGACCCCAGCGGCGCCTCACATAAGCATAGGCAAGCGAGAAGGGGTTCACGGCAGCACCTCCATCTCGATGACGCGGTCCACCGCCGACAAGACGCGCTTGTCATGCGTGGTGATGAGAAGCGCTGCCTGTTCGGACGCGGCCGATTCTTTCAGCAGACGGAGCATCGCCTCCGTGTTGGAATCGTCCAGCGCAGACGTGGGCTCGTCAGCCAGAATGACAGCTGGTTTGTTGATCAGCGCGCGGGCGATGGCGACGCGCTGCGCCTGGCCCTGGCTGATCCGGTCTGCGCGCTTGCCGGCCAGAGATGAGAGTCCCAGATGATCAAGCAGTCTCGACAAGTGGTTTGGATCGTGCGGCCGAACGCCTGCGCATTGCGCGGCGAGCCATATGTTCGCACGCACGGTGAGTGCATCAACAAGATGGAAGGATTGAAACACCAGGCCGATCCGGCGCCCGCGAAAGCGATCGCGCGCCCGCCGTCCGAGCCGCCAGGGATCAGTATCCTCAACGCGCACCGTGCCGTTGGCGGGCGCGCGAATTGCGGCCATCGCCATCAACGCGGTTGTTTTCCCCGAGCCTGATGCGCCGATCAGCGCAATCGCCTCTCCCGCGCTCAGATTGAAAGGGGGCACGCGGGCAAAGGCGCGGCCACCGCGATCCAATGTCAGATCGGTTGTCGCAAGTTTGATCGCCCCATTGGATGCGAGCATTCATGCCTCTAATGTCGGCTGCAACACCTTCGTGACGGCGTGGAACCGAAGTGATGAGTTGATGTCCGATGAGAAAGCTCGCGCCTAGGCGCAAACCACGGTCATGCCGCAGGCGGCGCGCGACCTTGCCAGATGTGAGACAGCGCGAGTGTCGAGATGCCAGGCTGGAAGGCTTCAATCTCCGCGGCGGCAAACGCCATCGGAACTGCTAACAGCGGAACAACCGGGACCGCGAAACTGCCGCTTGCGACCATCGCCTGGCATAACGGGCAATGCGACGGATCTTCGTCTCCGTCATGCTTGGAGTCATGGCCAGCTTGGCCCCTCGAACTGCTGGCGTGGCCCTTGTCGGCTACTGCCACGGAAGGCGAAAAATGAATGTGTGTTTGGGTGACGTAGCTTTGATGGAAAAAAAGGAGGGCAAGCAGAACCAGCAGCAACGCGCGGCCATCGAAACCGTGCTTTCTGGTTGTTGTCGTGCTGTTTCTGCGCATCCGCTGAATTGCTGATCTTGGATCGGATTGTCCAAGACATTGTAGCATGGACCAAACCGTTGCCTAGGGGCACACCTTGTGCAGATCTGGGGACGACAGAACTGCCAACGCGGTGACGTGGCGCGGCGGTTACAAAAAAGCGTGATATCCCAGCATCGTGCCCCGAGGGCATAACGTTTGCGGCGACCGCCCTCGGTATTTATGATTTTCTTCATGCGGCTGCCTCAATGGACAGTTCCAATGCCTGTCCGCACGATGTTTTCCCGGTGGCGCGAGGAACGGCCCGGGGCTGGCGCCCTCCATTCGGCCCGAGAATTTATGCGCGAGAATGGCGCCGGCCTTGCGGCATCCACTTTGTTGCATGGCTTCTTCATCTTGCTTCTCATTTTTTTTGCGCTCTCCCGAACCGGGTCGGACCAGTCGAAGAAAGCTCCGCACGTTTTGTCGGTGGACATAATACAGATGGCGAGCGACACGATTGCGCCGCCCGCCCGTCAGAAAGCTGATGTTCCTCGGCAGCGCGCAGCGCGGATCCCCGCCCCCCGCTCGACCAGTCCGAAACCGGCAGTCGGTGTTGCGCCCAACAAGGAAACACCACCGCCGATCGACAACATCGAGGCCAAGATTCGTGGGCTGGCGAGGCTTCGTCAACCGGATGCGCCGGTGCGAGCACTGGACAATGAGCAAACAGCGGATGTCGATACCACGAGCAACGGCGCCGCATCGGGCGACGTGGCGAGGTATGGCTTGCGTGACTATATCCGGGCTCAGGCGGAGCGGCGCTGGAGCTTGAATAACCCCGCTCTGAGAAATCGCAATCTGGTGGTCCTGCTTCGGGTAACGATAACGAGGACTGGAACTGTCACGAAATCCGAAATCGTAAACCAGGCCAGGTTTCTGAGCGACGCTGGTTTTCATGAAATCGCGCTTAGCGCGCGCAATGCAGTCATTCTGTCGTCGCCGTTCGCGCTGCCGCCGGGGGATTATCAGGACGTCATGAATTTGACCTTGAGCCTCAACCCGAAGGATACGCTGCGCTGAGGTGGTGACATGCCGTCACGGCAAATCCCGCGCGACGCGGAAACCCGAAAGGCTGGAATAGTCATATTCTCCGCCGCTCGCAGAGGAGCCGCTGCGCGCCGCCGACCGCACGAAAACCGGCAGATTATCCCAAGAACCACCGCGCAGCACATACTTGCTGCAGCTCTTTTCCATCCATGGCGTGCTGTTCTTCGGGGCACCAACATAGCTGTCGTGCCAACAGTCGGCCGTCCATTGCCATACATTTCCAAGGACCCCGTACAGCCCAAACGGATTGGGTTTGAAAGCATCGACGTCGCTGAGAAGTTGATTGTCCCATTGGCTTCCGCAGCCGTTGCAGTTGGCGTTTCCCGTGCCAACTTCGTTGCCCCACCATCTGGCTGTGCTGGTTCCTCCCCGCGCGGCATATTCCCATTCGGCTTCACTCGGCAGCCGGTATGGACCAGACCTCCCCGCCAAAGCCGGCCGCGCGGCTTTCGCCCGGCCATTGAGCCAAGCGATGTATGCCTTTGCGTCGCGCCAATCGAGGCACGTGGCGGGCCACCGACGCGGCTCCACATAGCCCGGCGGGTAGGCAAGACCTTTTCCAGGCGATTGCCAGCCAAAGTTCAACAGCGAATTGCAAGGCGCGGGCTGATACCCCGTAGCTTCCAAAAACGTCCGGAACTGGTCGACCGTGACATCGTATTTACTTAACGCAAAGGCGCGTACCGATACATAGTGTTGGGGACCTTCATTGTCGAAGCGCCCGGGCTCACTTGCGGGACTTCCCATCACAAACCGGCCTGCCGGTATTCCCACCATGACGGAACAGTCCGTACATTCCTGGAATTCCCGTGCGGGTTGCTCTTGTGCGCCCGCTCGCGCGGGCACAAGGAGGGGAAACAAGATCAACATGGCCATCGCGAAGAACCTCGAAACCTCGATGGTTGTTGAACTCACAGGTCACGACCTTTCCTGGCGCGGTTGCGCCCATGAACGACGATCTCAACGCGTCCTCAACATCAGTATTCGCCCTTGAGAGTAAGGAATATCTCTGAAGCTTAATTGGCCCGATGATAACGAATCGTCTGTGATCGACAATTTCGGGAACACTATGTTGCGGAAAATATGGTAGGGTAACAGTGCGATGACGAACCACGTAGGCAGTATGGTTGAAATCGCTGGCCAAAGGACACTCCGCGGGAATCGTGTCGTTCGAAGAGTAATCCACGCCGCCGGCCTTGCTGGATGCTTTCTCGGCGCGATGTGCGCTACTGCGTTGCCCGTTGGGGCGCAGAGCCTCCGGCTGCTCCAAGATACCGAGACCGAACGTGCACTGCAGAGTTACGAAGATCCGCTCGCAAAAGCTGCGGGCCTCGAACCCGGCGCTGTTCGCATGTACATCGTTGACGATGGGTCCGTGAACGCCTTTGTGGCTGAAGGCCAGAACATATTCGTGCAGACCGGAATAATTCTTTATGTCCACAACCGCAATGAACTGGTCGGTGTGCTGGCGCATGAAACGGGACACATCAAGGCGGGACATCTTACGCGAACCATGGGCGCACTCCACAAGGCCTATGTGCCCCTGATTGCGTCATTAGTGGTCGCGGTAGCAGCAATGATAGCCGGCCAGGGCGCTGCCGGCATGGCGGCCATGGGCGTTGGAACGCAGATGGCCCAGGAGCAACTCGTTACATTCACCTATGTGCAGGAAGGTACCGCCGATCAGATTGGCTTGAAGCTGCTCAACGCCACGCATCAATCCGGAATGGGTATGCTGAACGTTTTCCGGCGGTTCGCGAGCGAACAGGCAATGGCCGGGGGCCAAATACCACAATTCGCGCGCTCCCATCCTGTGGGTCAGGACCGTGTGGAATTTCTGCAAAAGCTTGTGGACGCCTCGCCGTACAGGAACATAAAAGACAACCCGGCCGACCAACACGAATTCGAAATGATCCAGGCAAAGCTCGCCGGGTTCGTGTCGCCGGTCGAAGAGGTACTCGATCGCTATCCGCCCTCCGACAAAAGCGAGATGGCGCGATATGCCCGGGCGATGGCGTATTTGAGAAAGCCGGACTTGCCGTCCGCAATCGCAGAAACCAATGAGCTCTTGAAGGCCGAGCCGAAGAACCCCTACTTTTACGAGGTTCTCGGCCAAATCTACGTCAGCATGGCCAAGCCCGTTCCCGGCATCGCCGCATATCAGAAAGCAGTTGACATTCTGCCCGACGCTCCGGAACTGCGCGTAGAGCTTGCGGCGGCCCAACTCGCTGCCGAACAACCGGCACTCTCCAAATTGGCGGCAGACAATCTCAAGATCGCGCTCCGGCAAGGTCATGAGGACGAGGACAGTTTCGCCTGGTTCGAAGCCGCGCAGGCGTATAGCGATATTGGCAATGAGCCGATGGCCAATCTTGCAACGGCCGAGCGTTCTTACATCAACGGCGAACACGCGAAAGCATCCACTTTCGCGACGCGCGCAATGAGGGGCCTTCCAACCGGATCCCCCGAATGGCAGCGCGCCTCGGACATTCTGTCCATGAGCGGCTCGAACAGCAAAGATTAAATTGTTCGCTTGCCCACATTCGCGCGCTCTTTCATCCCTGAATCCGCGCAATCAGTGAACAGCATCCGCAACGATCTTGAAGAACATGCCTTTCTCCCCGTTGTTGGTTAGGGTCAAGGGCCCGGTCACCGTCACCATCTTGTCGGTCCAGGGAACCGCCTTTGGCGCAATGACTTCGACCACCTCGTTGGGCCGGCCCGGGGGGGGCAGAACATGCATA
This sequence comes from Rhizomicrobium sp., assembly GCA_036267515.1. Lineage (GTDB taxonomy): Bacteria > Pseudomonadota > Alphaproteobacteria > Micropepsales > Micropepsaceae > Rhizomicrobium. The sequence continues at coordinate 11,254 of DATAVW010000179.1, read as the reverse complement.
CCGGCGTGTTACGCGTCAGCAAGAAATGTTTGGTGAGATCCGAGCCATCCAGCGGCAGTAGGAAGCCGTTGAGCGTGATCGGCTTGCCGACGGCCGCCTTAACTTCCGACGTGACGGCAATGTTATAGAATCCGGAATGGTTGTTGTAACCGATCCTGCATTTCGCGAATTTCTGCCATAGGGGATTCTGCGATCTCGGCAGCAGCATTTGCGCGGCGCGTTCGCCGGCCGGCTGCTGAATCGGGGCGGACAGCACCTTTGTCTCAAGTCGCATGGCGCCTGTCCAAAGAAGGAGTGGCGCGAATATCAGTTGAAGAACGCGTTGCCTTTTCATGCCTGCAGAAGTTCCTCTAAAGAGGCGCCGGTCGCGCGGATTCCTCTCCATCGCTTTTTTGCCAGCTTAGCTTATCGGACCTCGAAGCAGTGTTTTACGGTTGCGGTCGCGCCGTTTCTACATCCGCCGGATTGCCCATTTCAGATCGAAATTGCCCGGCATTGTAGCATGGCGCGCTGCCATGCCTAACGGCGGCGCTCATTGTTTTTTGGGCCGTACCTAGAAGTTCGCACGGATTCGGCGGGAGCTTGATTTGCGTTTGCGCGACGAAAGAGATTAACCTCGGACTCCGCTGCTGGACGGTTTGCTGATGCAAGGGGCGAGAGCACCAGTCGTTCGATCTACTGTTGCCACTCGACGTAAGTGGCCGAAGAGCGGGGGATTCAACATCTTCCTGCTGCTTGCCTTCTTATTTCAGAGTTTCGTCGCGCAGATCCATATTCACGGCATTCCGAATGGACTTCCTTATCGGGTGAACGCGGCGGCTTCTGTGCCGGCATCTCATGTTCCGTCCAAGGACAGAAGCGACGAGGCGAACTGCCCGTTCTGCCAGGCTGTGATCCATGCTGGTGCATTCTTTGCGCCTCACGCGCTCTTGATCTTGCCACCGTCATCGAAGTTCGTGTCTGCGGCGCGTTTCTCGTACGTGCGAAGCATTGCCGGCTTCATTGGTCACATTTGGCAGCAGCGCGCGCCACCCGCGGTGTAGTTGGCGTTCTCGCCCTACTCCGATTGTTCCGAAGAACCACACATCAATGCGCTCGTGAAAGTCCGGCGTGGACGTGCCGGTGACTGACTACTGGGAGTGTTCGCGTGTCGTCATCCCGTGAAAACAGCATCGCTGAGGAAGCATCCGGACTGTCGGTGTTTCCTGGAGCAGCCGTTTTTTTCGTCGGCTTCGTGATGTTTTCCATGGTCCGGCTGGGCGTGGGCCGCGATATGCCTTTGGGACGGCTTCTCTATCAGCTCGCCGCTGTCTTCTTCGTAACCGCTGCCGCTTTTCTCGCGGCTGCACTGACTGCGAAGGCGCGCGAGCGTGGCCCGCTGGAGCGTCAGGTGTTTGTACGGCGCGGCGCCAAGCCATTGTCGTTCCCCTTGGAGAAGCTTCGCGCGAGCTATGACAGAATTTGGCCCATGCTGGTCAACACCGACTGGCGCGGCGCCTGGCTGCCAATTGTGGCGGCGGCGGCGCCAGCCCTGCTGGCGCTCTTCGCACTTTCCAAAGCCTGGAGCATCACCGGTCCTGGCGCTCGAATTCATCCTGCGCAGTTTTGCGTATGTCTTTATTCCGCTCGCTCCGATCCGGACGCGGCGAAGCCATGCCGATAGTTTTCTTGCGGGCCTCATCCGGCCGCAATGGCCAGATCTCGGAGCGATCAACGCTGCCATCAATGAAAAATTCGGCATCGACTTCGCGCGCAGCTGGGCCCTTTCGTTTCTTCGCCGCGCGATGATTCCGATGCTGGTGGCGATCGTGCTGCTCTGCTGGCTGCTCACCGGAGTCACGGCGCTCGGCATCAATCAGCGCGCGGTCTACGAGGCGTTCGGCAAGCCACAGGCAGTCTTTACATCCGGACTGCGTGTGCATCTGCCCTGGCCTTTCGGTGTGTTGCGGCCCGTCGAATTCGGGGTGGTGCACGAGATTCCTATTCTCTTTTCCGCCGCGGGAGATGTGATCGTCGAAGCCGATCGGCGATCGGCAGAACAGGCCTCGATCGAGGGCACGCCCCCGCCGAGTGCGGACCGGCTATGGACTGCGGATCACCCGTCCGAGGCCAGCTATCTCGTCGCCAGCATCGCAAACGGCCGGCAAAGTTTTGAGATTGCGGACATCGATCTTCGCATCGTCTATCGCATTGGGCTCTCGGAGGCCGCGGCCCGCGATGTGGTCTACAACGTCACTTCGCCTGACAGCGTGATCCGCGCAACGGCAGGAAGGATGCTCGCGCGTTACTTCGCGCGATACATGATGGCCGATGTGCTGGGGCAGAACCGCGAAGCCTTTATCCGCGGCTTCGAACGAGAACTTCAGGAACGGCTGGCATCGCTCGACACCGGGATAGAAGTCATGGCCGTCGTGGTGGAAGCCATTCATCCGCCAGCGGATGCCGCTGCTTCCTACCAGGGCGTGCAAGCCGCCGCGATCCGCGCGCAGGTGTCGATCGCCACGGCGAAAGCCGACGCCGTCTCGCGGATCAGCGATGCCCAGCAGCAGGCGATCCGGACCCGCAACGAGGGAGCTGGGGCGGCGGCAGAGCGGGTGGATCAAGCGAAGGCGGCGCTGTCCCTCTTCGCCGGCGATCATCAGGCTTATGTCGCGGGCGGTGACGCGTTCCTCTTCGAGAGGCGGCTTGAACATCTTGGCAAGGGGCTGGGGATTTTGCCCCTTGTCATCATCGACCACCGAATCTCGCATGATGACGCTCTCACGCTCGATCTCAGACCATCAAACCCGGGCACTTCCACGTACGTTCCCGAACAACCCTGAAGCCGGAAAACAGAATGGTTCACGATCACCACCATCACCACGATGACCATGAAAGTCGCCCAGGAGGACAGACTCCGTTTTGGCGCAATCGCCGCGTCATCGTGGCAGCCGTAATCGTCGCACTGTTGGCCCTCTCCGCTTGCCTCGTTCAGATCAGCCCGGGTGAAGCTGTCGTCATTACCCGTTTCGGAAATCCGGTCCGGGTTCTGACGACGCCAGGACTCGCGCTGAAACTGCCTGCGCCCATCGACAATACGGTTGCGGTCGATCTCCGCATGCGGACAACGTCCAGCGGCTTGCATGATGTCGGAACGCGCGACGGGCTTCGGGTGCTGGTGCAGGCCTACATCGCATGGCGGGTTCCCAATGATGCGGACCATGTACGCCAGTTTCTGCGTGCCATGCGCAATGATCCTTCATTGGCCGCCGAGCAGCTGCGCAGCTTCATGGGCTCCGCGCTTGAGATCACGGCCAGCAGTTTCGACCTGTCAGATCTCGTCAACACGCAAGCAGGTCGCATCAAGCTCGATCGATTTGAAAACGCGCTGCTGACCCGGATGAACGAACAGGCCCTGAAAGTGTACGGGGTCAGCGTTCGGCAGGTGGGGCTCGAACGGCTCACCTTGCCGGCGGAAACGCTGGCGGCGACGATCGAGCGAATGAAAGCCGAGCGCGACACGGTGGCGGCGCAGCAATCAGCCGAAGGCCAGCGGATTGCCGCGCAGATTCAATCGGGAGCCGACAGAGATTCCCGGCAGAAAATCGCTCAAGCCAAGGCAGACGCTGCGGATACCGAAGCGAAATCCCGTATCGCCGCGGCCGAAATTTACAAGTAGGCCTATGCCAGCGATCCACAGCTTTACACGATGCTACGTTCGCTTGATTCCCTTGATGCATTGGTCGGCAGCAACACGAGCATCATCTTGCGGACTGATGCGGCGCCATTCCGGGCCCTTGTCGAAGGACCTGGCGCATCGTCGGCAGAAACCAAGAGCCGCAAACAGTGAACGATGTCGTCGCCGAATTGCGTGAAGTTGGACCGCTTGGCCAATCGGTGGCATATGCGTTCCGCTTTCTTTTCGTGGCCGCCTGCCTGATCGCGGCAGGATGGTTCGTGTCCAACATCCATCAGATACCGCCGGACAGCCAAGCCGTCGTAATCCGCTTCGGAACGGTCGCGCGTATTCAGGGGCCAGGCCTTCTCATCGCCTTGCCGAAACCCATCGAAAATGTCGTGGTCCTGCCTGCACGTGACCGGCAAATTCCTCTGTCGATCTCCCGCTTCATGGAAGGCCGGCCGACGCAACCCGCGGAAGCCTTCGAGCTGAACTCCGATCCGCGCCTCAACGCCGGATTTCTCCTCACCGGCGACTCCGCGGTGGTGCATCTGCAGGCGCAGCTTTTCTATCAGATCACCGACCCCACGGCTTACATGATAGCCAAGCAGCACGTCGCGCCGGCATTGCAGCGTCTCTTCATAGCCAGTGCGATCTCCACACTTGCCGGGCGCGATCTGGATTCGATTCTCGTTGCGCGTCCGGAAGTTGCGTCGCGAGCCGGAGAAGCGTCCCGGCGTGAACGATTGCGCGGCGATTTGCTCAGAGCGGTGAATCGGCGGTTGTCGGAATTGGCGCAGGATGGTTCCAGCCTTGGGATTGCCGTAAGCCGGGTCGATCTCGTGCCTGCTATTCCGGCCGAGGCAAAATCGGCCTTCGACAACGTGCTCGTCGTGTCCCAGCGAGCCCAGACGCAGACCGCCAACGCGCGCACCTACGCACAAACGATGATGCAGGAGAGCGATCGCGAAAAAGATCGCACCTTCACAGATGCCACCGCGGCAGCGGACGAGCGCATCTCGAATGCAAAGGTGCAAACAGCATCCATCGCGGCGCTCGCCCAGCAGACCGAAGGCATGTCGCGCGGCATGCAGATGTCCCGGCTGTATTATGACCGCATCGGACCGTTGCTCAAGAAGGCCGGGCGTGTTCAGGCCGTGGACCGGACTGGCGCCGCCCATCTTCTGTTGCCGGGGTCTCTGCGATGAACCTTGCAACGCCGCTCTCAGACGAATTCGTGCTTCTCAACGCGGCGGAGAAACGCAAGCTCGCCTGGCGTCTCGCCCTGTCGTTGGCTGCGGCAGGCTGCCTGATCGTTTCTATCGCGTGGAAGTATTGGAGCCCTGCGCAGGGAGATGTCGCCGAGGTGGTTGCCGGTATCGCCGCGGTACTAGTTGGTGTGCCCGCTTTGTTGGCAGCATGGCGAAGCCTGCGTTATCCAGACCTGCACGGCATCACCGATCAGCTGATTGCGCTCGCTTTCATCGCCGCCTGGGTCACGGGCGACCTGATCACTGCCACTCTGCTGCCGCTGATCATGATGGTAGGGCATATTCTGGAGGAACGGTCTCTCCTCGGATCGCATGAGGCCATTCGCGCCCTGACGAAATTGACCGAGACCACCGCGCGGCGCTTTCGCGATGACGGCGAGATCGAGGAGATCCCGGCCGTGTACTTGCGACCGGGAGATCGGGTCGAGGTTCGCGCAGGCGACAGCATTCCGGGCGATGGCGTGATCGAGACGGGAACCTCAAGCGTCGATACCGCCACAATCACCGGTGAATCCGTTCCACTGGATGTCGCTCCCGGCTCAGACGTATTCAGCGGCTCCATCAACCTCGACGGCTTGCTGATGGTGCGCATCGTGCGGGTGGGCGAGGAGACGACGCTCGGTCGCGTCATTGCGCTGATGCAGGAGGCGGAGCGTACCAAGCCGGCGGTGACGCGGCTTCTGGAACGCTATGCCGAGCGATACATGATCTTTGTTCTGCTCATGGCCGCGTGCCTCTGGTTCTTGACCGGCAGCACCACCGTGATGCTCGCCGTGCTGGTCGCATCGTGTCCTTGTGCTCTCGTTCTGGCGGCGCCTGCCACATCCATTGCCGCCATCGCTGTCGCGGGCCGGCACGGAATCCTGGTCAAGGGTGCTGCATTTCTGGAACAACTGGCGTCCGTCGACTCCGTGATGTTCGACAAGACGGGAACACTGACGTCGGGACAACTGCGCCTGACCGGCGTTGCCTTAGCTTCCGGCACAAATAAGGACGAAGTGATCAGGCTCGCCGGCAGCCTGGGTGCCGCAAGCAGCCACCCGGTGAGCCGCGCCCTAGCAGCGGAGATCTCCGATCATCAACGCCTGTCTTTGGTCGATATGCACGAGACGCGGGGTCTCGGCGTGACGGCCCTGCTGGGAAACGAGCAGGTCGCCCTCGGCCGCCTGGAGCTGTTCCGAAGCTTGGGAATTGCGGCTGCGCCGCCGGCGCATAATGGCCCGGTGGCTGGCGTATCGAAGGGCACGGATTTTCTGGGCTGGCTCCTTCTTGCGGATGAGATTCGGCCCGAAGCAAAAGGCGCAATCGCGGAGCTGAAACATCTCGGCCTTCAACGACAACTGATGATCACCGGCGACCGCTCCCAGGAGGCCCACCGCGTCGCGGCAAAGCTCAATCTGCACGACGTACGGGCCGAAGCCCTGCCGGCAGAAAAAATGGAACTGGTGCTAACGGAAATCCGGCAAGGCCGCCGCCCCATGGTGGTGGGGGATGGCATCAACGATGCACTGGCGCTGAAGGCGGGAGCGGTCGGCATTGCGATGGGTGCGCAAGGCACAGATGTTGCGCTGGCTTCCGCCGATCTGGTCCTGATGAGCAACGATCTGCGCCGGCTCGGCACCTGCATCCGGCTGAGCCGGAGATGCCGCAGCACGATCCTTGTCAATGTGGGTGTCGGCCTGGGCTGGACGGTTATTCTCGTCATATTGGCCGCCGCGAACGCGCTCGGCCCGAGCGGCGCGCTGATGGCCGCCATCCTGCACAATGCCGGAACGATCGCCGTGATGGGAAATGCCGGACGCCTGCTGAAATTCCAGGACAGGCCTGCGGAAGCTTAGGGGAGAGTCATGCACCCTTTCATCGTGTTGCCGATTGCACTGGCGACCTGTGTGGCGACGATGGTTGGCGGGCTGTTCGCCATCGCGATGCGCGACCGGCTGCATCTGGTGCTCGGGTTCAGCGCTGGCGCGGTGATCGGCGTGGCCTTCTTCGACCTTATGCCGGAAGCGATCGAAACGGCGCGCCAGATCGATCCGCGCGACGTGCTCGGGATCGCGGCGCTGGGTTTCTTCTTCTACACCTTGCTCGACCGGTTGGTCGCGCTTCACGGCCACGATGACGATCCGCGACATCGCGAACACCGCGGCTGGATCGGCGCGGCAAGCCTGTCCCTGCACAGTTTCATGGACGGTTTTGCAATTGGCGTTGCATTCCAGGCCAGCCAGGCGGTGGGCATTGTCGTCGCGGTGGCGGTCCTGGTGCACGATTTCTCCGACGGGCTGAACACGGTCAATGTCGTCGTCAAGAACGGTGCAAACCGAAGAACCGCATTCGGCTGGCTTACTGTCGATGCGCTGGCGCCGGTCCTGGGAGCATCGGCGAGTCTTCTGATCGCCATGCCGCCCAATATCGTCGCGGTGTTCCTCGCGATCTTTTCGGGTTTCTTTCTCTATATCGGGGCGAGCGATCTGCTACCCGAGAGCCATCACGCGCATCCCCGCTTTCTGACGACGGTTTTCACCCTCGCCGGTGCCTTCTGCCTCTTTGTGGTGACGCGCATCGCCGGCTGACAGTGATCGCCTTGTCGATCAGGCCCTCACATCGCATGGAATTTGAGTGCTCCCGCATCGCCGAGTGCTGCCGATAAAGGCAGCCACTGCGAACTTATGCCGTTGAATGATGGATAGGGTGGGGGGTATCCTTTATGCTGAACCTTTTAGGGAAGCGCCGGCGTGAGCCACACCGTTCGGCAGAAGACAAAGCTCCTGAATCGCGTTCGTCGGCTCCGAGGCCAGGTCGAAGCCGTCGAACGGGCGCTGGAAGCTGAAGGTGAGTGCATCGATATCATGCAGCTCGTCGTATCCGTCCGTGGGGCCGCAAGCAGCCTCATGGCGGAATTGATGGAAGATCACATCCGCTTCCATGTGTCGGATCCTATAAACGACAGAGACAAGAAACGCGCGCGAGGTTCCGAGCAGCTTATCGAAGTCGTTCACGCCTATTTAAAATGAGGCACCGTGAGCACACCAGCCGAGTCGAGCATCAACACTCACAGCCACGTCTTTTTGTCTGACAGACACGAGCGCAACGAGCGCAGGGCGTGGGCCGTCATTGCGTTGTGCGGCACCATGATGGTCGCAGAGATCGCTGGCGGCCTCCTGTTTGGTTCTATCGCGCTTGTCGCAGACGGGCTTCACATGAGCACACACGCGGGGGCCCTGCTGTTGACGGCCCTCGCGTACAGCTACGCCCGCAAGCACGCCCACGACTCGAGATTTGCTTTCGGCACCGGCAAATTCGGCGATCTTGCAGGCTTCAGCAGCGCAATCGTGCTCGCGATGATTGCTGCTTTTATCGGTTACGAAGCCATCAATCGGCTGTTTGCTCCTGTGCCTATCCATTTTGCCGAGGCGATCCCAATTGCCTGCCTTGGCCTGGCGGTAAATATCGCGAGCGCTTGGCTGCTCGGCGGGGAAGAACACGATCATCATCATGAGCATGACGACGATCATCACCATCACATCCACCACGGTATGCGCCGTGACAACAACATCAGAGCCGCGATCATCCATGTGACGGCCGACGCGGCCGTGTCCATTCTGGTGATTGCAGGCCTTATGTTGGCGCGGGCGTTCGGCTGGCTCTGGATGGACCCTGTCGCCGGAATGATCGGCGCCATCGTGATCGCGAGCTGGTCATTCGGGCTGGTGCGCGACACCGGCGCCATACTGCTCGATATGACTCCAGACGCATCCTTGCCGCGAAACCTGCGGGAGCTTATCGAGCAGGACGGCGACCGAATATCCGACCTTCACCTTTGGCGGCTCGGCCCGGGTCATCTCGGCGTCCTTCTCTCGATTACGACGACAGAATCGAGAGATCATCGATTCTACCGGAGAAATTGGCGGGATTCCCCTCGCTCTCCCATGTGACCATCGAAATCGAACGGACGATCACCTGAGGCGTCTAACGTACCGGCATTGTTATCGGTCGTCCCGAGAACCCTGCGGCTTTCCTGAGTGCGTCCGCGTCCATCAGCTTCCCGTCCATCATCACCAGCCGCGTGTTCCTGAGGTCGCCGATGCGGTGCGAAGGATCGCCCTGGACCAGCACGAGGTCGGCATTCTTTCCCACCGTGATCGAGCCTGTATATTTATCGGCGTGCACGTTGTGCGCGGCCACGATGGTAGCCGCCGCCAACGCTTCTTCGTTGGTGAAGCCAGCCTGCACGTAGAGTTCGAGTTCGCGCACTAGCTCCATGCCAGAGCCGTCCGTGCCGGCGACAATGGAGATGCCCATCTTGTGCATCGTCCGCACCAGATCGAGCAGCTTGGCAAAGCTCTGGCGCACGTCGGCGCGGGTCAGCCCCTGCGGCGGCGTGAAGCCGCCCTGGCGGAAGTTCCGCTCGGTCTGCGGCGGCAGGGTGCCGAGATAGGGGGCGAACGCCGGCGACAGGTCGCCATTGTCCGGCATGTAAAGCGCCTCCGTCACGACCAGGGTCGGATCGGACACGATGTGCTTTGCCGCCATGGTGGCGAGCAGCGACTTCATCGGCTCGGCGTTGAGGTCCACGTTGCGCGCGTAGCGCCCGATGCCGTCGAAGCGGTTGATGCCGTTCGACGTGTTCACCACGTCGTCGGGCATGGCTTCCATCATTACGAAGTAAATATGCGTGATCTCATCGTAACCGTCCGCGATCGCCTGGCTCGTCCGCATGCCGGCTGGCAAATGCCCGTGAACGTGCAGGCCGAGCTTGTGCGCTTCGGCGGCGGCCGCCTTGACCCAGGCCGGATTGAACGTTCCGTAGAATTTCCGTTCGCTTTGGCGCGGTCTACAAGCGCTATGGCCTCGGCCTGCGAGGTTGCCACATTGGCGACCTGCGCGGTGTACGGTCCTTTGCCGTCGATCAGCGAGGAGGGATAGACGTGCGGCGTCAGGAGCTGGCCCGCGGCGCGGCGATTGCGCCGGTCGATGGTCAGACTGTCGTCGTTGCCCGGATCGCGGGCCGATGTGATGCCCAGCGAGAGCAGGAACGGCCCTGAAAAATCGTCGCCGAAGTGTTGGTGCGAATCCCACAGGCCGGGCACCAACGTTTCGCCTTTGCCCTCGATCACCTGCGCGCTGGCCGGTACCGATACCGATGCGGCCGGGCCAACCTTTGCGATTTTGCCGTGGTCCACGATCACCGTCTGGTCTTCGGCGAAGCGCTTGCCGTCGACAAAGGCGCGAACATGGGTGAAGGCGACCGGGCCGGCCGGCGTCTTCAGCACCGCATTCCGGATGACGGGCGCTCTGTTGGCCAGCGCGTCCGTCTGCGCCTTCACGATGGCATCGAGCGCGCCTTCATAGCCCGCGGGCAACAGCCCAAGGCCGAAGTAGGCGCCGAAGAATTCGTTATCCGTCGTCGTCCACACCGGGATTGGCGAATTGCCCAGACCGGTGATTGCCCAACACACGATGGTCTTCTTCGCTGTGCCTGCACCCACGTCGATTTGGGTGAGGCGTTCCGCGCTGGCGTGGCCGCTCGGCAGGAGCGCGAGCGATTTGTCCGGCTGACGCAGCAGCGCATCGATCAGCATCGCAGTGCCTTCGAAGCTGCCGCCGGCGGTGACGTATTCGGCGGGCGTGGTGTAAGCCGCAGAACCGGCATCGACCTGGCTCTTCCACATCGCCTGCCCGTTCGCGACCGTGAGGGTTTCCGCCGCGTCGCCGTTCGGCGTGAAGCCGCGCACCACGAAGCGATCGATAATGCCGTCGGCGCCAAGGTGTGTCGCCTGTTCGAGTTCGAACACCTGGCCGCGCAGATTCAGACTGTCGCGCGACATGATGGTGCCGTCAGCCCGCCGCCATACGGCGGAGTGGCCATGCGGCCCGGCTTTCGACAGGATGGTGTATTGTGGGCACCGGCCGGCGCTTTGGCAAGCTGGTCAACCGGGATCAGCGGATGCGCCGCGGCGCCGGAGTACGACCGCCCGAGCGGTTCGCCCGAGACCTGGTAAAACCCGCTGTATAGGGAGCCGGCCCAGGCCGTGGCGAACAAGCCGCTACCAACCAACGCCGTCGCACTGAGTGCGACCTTCAGAATCCCGCGCATGCACCCCCCGCTTCGTGTCAAAATCGGTCGGCAAACTAGCACCCGCAGGTCGCCGAGGCACTATGATATTCGCGCGGCAACGTGCTGCATTCCGTGCATTGCCTCTCACGTGCGCGTGAATTCGCTTAATCAGGCAAAAGGACCGGATACCAACACGGATACCAACAGCTTCGCCGGATGCGGACATACACCCGCGGCGACAGCGGCCAGTAAAGCGGCTGTTTAGCTGGT
>DATAVW010000178.1:0-5807 GCA_036267515.1 Rhizomicrobium sp. | reverse complement strand
CGCTTGCCCGGTCAAACGGAATCTCCGGCCCCGCGCAGGCCGCAAGCATCCACAGTACCGCCATCGCGGCTGCCCGTGCAAAGATCCGTGACATTTGCCCCCTCTGTCTCTCAACACCATCGCGCTCGCTCTCTGCTCACACCGGCGTCGGGTGTCGATAGACCGGAGGCATTGTTCAGGCAATAAGGGACCGCCGAAAATCAACAGTTCCAAAATTCTGCTTAATTTTTGGCTTCTTCCGCTAAGCGAATTGCGGCTGGGCGGGCTGTTGTTGCTGGTGATGATTCGCCGATCGGGGGCCGCCCTCTCGCATGATCGTGGGCTTTAGCTCCTCCAACTCGATGAAATTGTCGGCTTGGCGGCGCAGTTCGTCGGCAACCATCGGCGGCTGAGTCCGGATCGTCGAGACCACACTGACCCGGCGGCCTTTCTTCTGCACCGCCTCCACCAGCCGGCGGAAATCACCATCGCCGGAAAAGATCACGATATGATCGATATTGTCCGCCAGTTCCATCACGTCGATCGCGAGTTCGATGTCCATGTTGCCCTTCACGCGTCGGCGCCCCTGGGTGTCGGTGAATTCCTTTAGCGGTTTCGTGACCACAGCAAACCCATTGTAATCCAGCCAGTCCACCAGCGGGCGCAGAGGCGAGAACTCCTGATCCTCAGCCACGGCCGTGTAGTAGAAGGCGCGCACTAGCACACCCTTGCGAGCGAACAATTCGAGCAGGCGTTTGTAGTCGATATCGAAACCAAGCCCTTTCGCAGCGCCGTACAGATTGGCGCCATCGATAAAGAGCGCGAGCTTTTCCTGCGGGTAGAATAACATCCTATTGCCTCCAAATTACTGTTTGAACATCAAAAGGCTCTTCGGCAAAACCGCCCGAACGGCCAATCGCGTTCTAGAATTGTGGAGCGTAGAAGCAAAGCCTTGAGATGAATTTGCGTATCCAGCTCCCATGATTTTGATCGCGCTCGGCTCCAATCTTGCCTCCGCAGCAGGCACCCCCGCGCAAACCGTCGCGGCGGCGCTCGCAGCGTTGAGGGCAAACGAAATCGAGCCAACAAAAGTTTCTCATTTTTATCGCAGTGAAGCGTGGCCGGACAAGAACGATCCGCCTTTCATCAATGCCGTGGCGCAGGTCGCGACGCGCTTATCTCCGGCAAAGCTGTTGGAAGCGCTGCACGCGATCGAAGAGCGATTTGGTCGGGCGCGGGACAGGCGTAACGCTCCGCGGACGCTCGATCTCGATATTCTCGATTATGAGGGCCGCGTCGAAGTTGGCCCTCCTGTGCTGCCACATCCGCGAATGGACACACGTGCGTTCGTTCTGCTGCCGCTGACTGAAATTGCGCCGGCCTGGCGTCACCCGGTTTCAGGGCGAAGAATCACGGAACTCGTCGCGCAACTCCCGGCTGGCATACAATGTCCCGAGCCGCTTCCGCTCCTAGGGGCTTCGGGCTAAAGAGCAGCCGAAACCGCGCCAATATCATCCATGGACCCTCATCTGACGGCCACGCTTCTGCCTTACGTCGGGCCGCTGGTGATTATTGCTTTGGTGGCATGGCGCCTGATCAAGAATCCACAGAAAAAGGTGAAACCGAATAGGCTCTTCGTCCTGCCACTGATCTTGGCATTGGCCGCCTTCTTTACATTGAAACAATCGCCCGCGCCTGGCGCGGTTTGGATCTTAATCTTTGCGGCGGCTGGTGTGTTGGGCGCAGGCGTCGGTTATCTCAGTGGACGGCATCGTGAATTTTCGCTGGAGACAGAAACCGGTGAGATCATGAGCCGTGCGACGCCGATAGGCACGATCATCTTCGGGGCGCTGTTCGCTGCGCGCTTCGGCTTGAAACTCGCTTTTCCGCAACTGAACTCAGGCCAGGCGTTTGGACCGTCAACTGGCGTGCATCCGGCAGCCAGCGTCATTGGCTGGACAGAAGCCGGCCTTATATTCTCGACCGCCATGATCCTGGCGACCGCCGTCACCACCTGGTTTCGCATTCGCCATCTGATGGAGCAGCGCCGGTCTCCGCCACCGGCTGTAGCGAAAAACGATCCCCAAGTATAGAATTGACGAGATTGCAACAGGTTGTGAGTGTGAGCGAAGCGGCAGTCGGGATGAGTGCGAGCGCGGGTTCCGAGCCGGTGGACCATCTGCGGCGTGCGGCCGAAGCCGGCGACGCCCAGGCAACCACCCAATTGGGGTTGCGGCTGCTGGTCGGCCGGAATGCGCCGTTTGCGCCGGAGGAGGGCGTCTCCCTTCTTGAATCCGCCGCATCGCGCGAGGATGCCGGTTCGCTGTGCGCTTTGGCCACGTTGCGGGCAGCCGGCGCGTGGACACGACAGAGTTGGCCCGAAGCACTGGATTTGCTTGAGCAGGCGGCGGTGCGCGGCTCAATCGATGCGCGTGCGCAGCTCCACGTTATTGCTGGCGATCGGGACGCGGTCGCGAATACGCGTGGCAGCGCGGCGGGCGCCGATTGTTGGCGCCGGCTGAAGGACAGCATCGATCTTCGTGGCTTTGTGACGCCACGTCCGCCAGTGCAGGTGTGCGAATCGCCTCGCATTTGGACGGCACAAGATTTCGCTGGTCCGGATCTTTGCGCGTGGCTTATTGGCCGCTCCACCGGGAAATTGAAGGCCGCAAAGATGCGCGACGTCACGACAGGCGTGGCTCGCGCGCTTGATACGCGAACGTGCAGCGATTTCGCCTTCGACATCGTAACCGGCGGCATCGTGATGCTGCTGTTGCGCACGAAGATTTCGGCTGTCACATCAATTCCGGCGCCGCATATGGAGCCACCGCAGATTTTTCACTACGCGGTCGGCCAGGAGATCAAGGCCCATCACGATTTTCTTTTTGACGGCGCGCATTCGTACGGTAAGGACGGTAAGTACACCGGAGATCGTCTGGCCACCTTCTTAATGTACCTGAACGACGATTACGAAGGCGGCGATCTGGAATTTCCCAGGGCAGGGTACCGCTACAAAGGAAAAACAGGCAACGGGATTTTCTTCGCAAGCCAGCGCGACGGAAAGCCGGATCCCAAGAGCTTGCACGCCGCCCGACCGGTCATTAGCGGCGAGAAGTACATCCTCTCGCAATGGATACACAATCAGCCCTTCGCCGCCTGACCGAAGCGGCGCCAGGACACTGGTACCTCCAATGTTCGAACTTCACCCGCGCCTTGAAGATGACACCATCTTCGTCGCAGATTGGCCGCTGTCACGCGTGTTGTTGATGAACGACAGGCGTTTCCCTTGGCTTGTCATGGTGCCACGCCGCGAGGATCTTCGTGAACTTCATGATCTCTTGCCCGAAGACGGGGCAACTCTCATGCAGGAGGTGGCCCGTGCGAGCAGAACCCTCAAGATGCTCACAAGTGCCGCAAAAATGAATATTGGAGCGCTGGGCAATTTGGTGCCACAGCTGCACATTCATATCATCGCACGGGCATTGGACGATGCAGCATGGCCCGGTCCGGTGTGGGGGTGCGGCGCGGCAGTTCCGTATGCCACCGTTACTCGCGATGCTTTTCTCGAACGACTGGAGAGCGAGCTATAGGGCTTTTTCACCGCGGGCACGAAAGTGGATCCGGGCCAAAAGCGACTCTGTCATGTCAGCGCGAGTTGGATTGGGCAGGTATTCCGGCAAAAGCCGTGCCAGAATGCTTGTAAAAATCGCGACAAGGATCATGGCGCCGAGTTTCGCTGCGATCAGGCAAATATCCGTCTCGAGACTCGCACCGGGCGCTCCGGAGACCGACAGGAAGCCGCTCAGTACGCTCGTCAGCGCAAACCCACTGCAGGCCAAGGAAAAGCGGTGACTTCCCCACAGCACGCCGGTGATGGCTCCGCCGATTCCGGCAACCGGATCGATCAGGTTCGCGGCAAGCGTGAGAAAAAATAACGCAATCATGCGAACAGGCCCCCGTTACAGAACCATGGGCATCTACCTGCAGGAACCTTCCCCGGAGTAAATTCAAAAGGACAAACTGTTACGAATTGAAAGGTTTGCCTGCATAGGAGCTCCTTTTGTCATCTAAATTAATATGTTCAGTGCACCGCCATGGCTGGAACGCGACGCCTGTGTTCGTGGCGGACGAGAGTCCGTGGACGCCATGTGGATCAAATCCGGAGATGTGATCGCCGTTTCGCCAGCGCCGGAATGTGCTGTCCTCGACCTACGCTGCGCGTCACGCGCTAGTCGATGAACTGCTCGGCGAGAATGCGTTCGTCGAGGCTGTGACCGGCGTCGAACAGCATGGTCATGGAAATCGAACGGTCTTCCGCCACATCGACGCAGATGACATTGCGGACTTCGAAATCGTCTGCAACAGCGCTGACAGGCCTTTTGTCTGACTCCAGCACTTCGAAGCGTGCCCGCGCCCGGTGCGGAAGCAGGGCTCCACGCCAGCGTCGTGGCCGAAAGGCGCTGATCGGCGTAAGGGCCAGCAGCGCCGCGTCGATGGGCAGAATCGGTCCGTGCGCGGAGAGATTGTAAGCCGTGCTTCCGGCAGGCGTGGAGATGAGAATGCCATCGCAGATCAATTCGGCGATGCGGATCTTGTCATCGACCACAATGCGGAGTTTTGCGGCCTGACGAGTCTGGCGCAGCAGAGAAACTTCATTGAAGGCGAGCGCCTCGATAATTTTCCCGCCAGCATTGGCGCGCATCCGCAGAGGATGTATCTGCGCCGCCTCAGCTCGATCGAGCCGTTGCTCCAGTCCTGCTTCCCGATATTCATTCATCAGGAAACCAACCGTGCCGAGATGCATACCGTAAATCGGTTTCCCCTTGTCCAGAAAAGTGTGCAGCGCCTGCAGCATGAAGCCGTCGCCACCCAGGGCGACGATCACATCCGCATTCTCGGGGCCTGCATCGTCGTAAAGGGCGCGCAGCTCAGCCAAGGCCGCCTGCGCTTCGGATGTCTCCGCCGCGACGAAATGGAGGAGGCGCGTCATCGACCGGATCAGCCTCCGGTGAGGGACATGTGGCGCGACAACGCCGGCGCGCGATGGTGATGGTCGATAATAAAGTCGTGTCCTTTCGGTTTCCGGCTGATCGCTGCGTCAATAGCGCGGTCAAGCGATGCGTCAGCGTTGGCCATACGAAGCGTGGTGCGCAGATCGGCGCTGTCGTTCTGGCCAAGGCACATGTAGAGCGTGCCCGTGCAGGTTACCCGCACGCGGTTGCAGTTTTCACAAAAATTGTGCGTGAGTGGGGTTATAAACCCCAGGTGGCCGCCTGTTTCAGCCACACGAAAATACCGTGCCGGGCCACCCGTACGATATGCGGCTTCTTGAAGGGTGTATTGTTGCGCAAGCCGCGAGCGCACCAACGACAACGGCAGATATTGCTCGACCCGATGCTCCACCTCGCCCAATGGCATGGTTTCGATGAGGGTAAGATCGATGCCACGCCCGTTAGCCCATTCGAGCATGTCCGGGATTTCGTGCTCATTCACGTCACGGAGGGCGACCATATTGATCTTGACGGTAAGGCCAGCCGCCTGCGCCGCATCGATTCCCGCCATTACTTTTGAGAGGTCGCCCCAGCGCGTGATGTCCCGAAACTTGGTGGCGTTTAACGTATCGAGCGATACATTCACCCGCCGCACGCCCGCCGCAAACAGCGCTGATGCAAAGCGCGCCAACTGACTTCCATTGGTGGTGAGCGTGAGTTCATCCAGATCGTTGCCAACGTGTTCACCCAACCGCTCAAACAGCCACATCACGTTGCGGCGAACCAGCGGCTCACCCCCGGTGATGCGCAAGCGCCGGATGCCCTTGCGGATGAAGA
>DATAVW010000177.1:0-3515 GCA_036267515.1 Rhizomicrobium sp. | reverse complement strand
GCAAGTGATCGCCTTTTTGGATACGCGACATTTCCGCATCGTGAATCGACGGGCTCTCGAAGCCCAGTGCTGCAATTAGCGCGCGCAGTCTCCGGATCGGGCCTCTCGTTGATGAACGGCAAACGAACGTCGATATCATTGGCGACACCCAATGTTCCTGCGAGCCGCTTCACGTCCCGTTCCGCCTGCGACTTCTGCATATAACTGCGTACGAATCCAGTGAGCGCGACCACCCCGTTGGCGACCGCGACTTCGTCGGCATCGATGTCAGGATCCCAACGCAACTCATCCTCGGCGTTTTCTTTCGCTAACGAATTGCTCCGATCCTTTTATTTGCCGCCCGGATGCACGACGCAAGCGAAATGCGGACGCGCAATAAATTGATAGCGATCAAGGCGCCCTAATCGAAAAGCGCCACAATCGCCACAGTGTCCGCGCCGACTGGCGAGGACGAAGGAATCCACAGACTTTTTGAAACACGCGGAGGTAATTGTCGTGAAGCGCAACAAAATGCAATTGGAGTATCCGAAGGGCGCAGACTTCAACGCGCTGCGCGGGGTGCACAGGGTTCGCGCTTTCGCGATCGCCTTGGGATTTCTCTGTGCGCTCGGATTGGCACCGCAAATTGTGCGGTCCGACGTACTTGTCGTGGACGTGGTGAAAGTCGCCGACGGCATGCGAACCGGTGAACTCAAAGGCAAGCCGGTTGTAAATGACAAGAATGAGCGTATCGGTACCATTGATGACCTGATCATCGGCAGCGATAAGGTCCTTTTTGGGGTTTTGCAGGTCGGCGGCTTCCTCGGGCTCGGTAGCCACTATGTGGCTGTGCCGTATCAAGAGCTCAAAATCAGCGATGGGCCGAAAATCGTCTTGCCGGGTGCCTCAAAGGAGGAACTCAAGAGCTTGCCGGAATTCAAGTATCGCGCCTGAGAGTGCCTGCCCGGGGCGGCTTGGCGGATATTTTAAATCATACTACTACAGGAGACAGACATCATGAGGACCGACAGCGACGTGAAGCACGATGTGGAAGACGAGCTTAAGTATGACGCGAGTGTTGATTCGAGCGATATCGGCGTGTCCGTTAAGAGCGGCGTCGTTGCGCTGACCGGATTCGTACACGGCTATAGTGAAAAGCTGCGGGCCGAGACGGACGCGAAGCGCGTTAGTGGCGTCCTGGGCGTGGCTAATGACATCGAGGTACGACTCGCCTCAGTTGATGCGCGTCCGGATCCGGAGATCGCGCGCGACGTGATCGCGCAAATCAAGCTGGAGCTCCCGTATTCGCACGAAAGCCTTAAGGCGGTAGTTAAGAAAGGGTGGGTCACTCTCGAGGGAAACGCGGAATGGAACTATCAGCGCACGGCCGCCGAAGGCGCAGCGCTACGCGTCAACGGCGTGCTGGGCGTCAGCAACTTCATAAAACTTGCACCGCGGGTGAGCCCGATGGAAGTCAAGAAGAAGATTGAGGGCGCCCTGAAGCGCATTGCGCAGCTCGACGCCAATCACATCACCGTTGAAGCCAACGGCAGCGAGGTGGTCCTGCAAGGCAGCGTGCGCTCGTGGGCAGAACGTGATGAAGCGGAACGGGCCGCCTGGCTTGCGCCTGGCGTCACCAAGGTCGAGAATCGTATCACGCTCAGTTACTAGCAATTCACCGTCGGCCGGGGCGCCTGCGCTCGGCGCGCCCCGCCGCCGGCGGGCCCGCAGAGGCGTAGCGAGAACACTATGCAACGGCCTGAGCGTTGGCATCGCGGCAAGGCCGAATGGGATATTCTGAACTACTACCAACGATTCGAGAGCGCGATCGCGTTGGTGCTGACCATCGTCATTGCGCTTATCATCCTCGTCGCGCTGTATCGGTTGAGCATCGGGGTGGTGACCAGGCTTTTAGTCGGAGCCGCCGATCCCCTGGAACACGCTGTGTTCCAATCAATCTTTGGCGAAATCATGACGCTGCTGATTGCGCTTGAATTCAATCACACGCTCCGGGATGTCGTAACCAAGCATCAGAGCATCATCCAGACCAAGATCGTGCTGCTGATTGCGCTGTTGGCGGTGGCGCGCAAGTTCATCATTCTGGATATGCGTGAAACCAGTGCCGAATATCTGTTGGCCTTGGCGGCAACAACGCTTGCGCTCGGTGTCACCTATCGGCTCATGCGATCCGATGTGGATCCAACCGATCGGTTAGGCGGCAACCGCCGGCCGGCTGCTTCGGGCGGCGAGCGCGATAGCGGCGTACATCGCCCCGGTAAAGATGAGATTGATGCCAAGCAATAGTCCCACGATCCACAGCGCGTCCGCTGGCCAACCAATCAACAGAAGGCCGCCCGCGACGATGCTGCCAATCCCGCGGCAAGTACGCCGCCCAGCCCATACGGTTGACCTCACCGGTGCCGCCAGCGTCCGTCCACCCAGGTCCAACCATGTCCTTGAGCCACCCACCTGCCGCCGATCCAGACTGCACCGGGGAACGGCGGCACCGCGTATTGCCCTGGAACCCAAACGTATTCCGTGCCGTTCCAGCTCCAATACCCGGGAGTCCAAACATTACCCGGCGCGGGCGGCGGCGGGATTGTCTCAACCACGGCAGCAGGCGGGGTGAGGGCAACCGAAAATCCGACTCGGGCAGACCAGCTCGGAGGACTTGTGAAGAGCAACGCCGATCCGCAAAGGGCCGCAAAAATCCAGTGATGTTTCATGTTAGATCCCCACACGCCGCGCAAGTTTGACGGGCGACCATTCCTCGTACAGCTGGTCGGGATTGGCGATCGGCGCACCCGTGATCGCATCGAGCGCGATTCGCTCGCGCTTCCGTCCTTTCATGACTTCCACGTTGTATGCGAGTACCGCGTTGCTTCCCGACAGGGGTTTCGCAAGACCCGCGCCGACCGCCGGCTCCTTCGCCTTGCGCTCAGCCATCCCGATGGCGTCCGCCAGCGGCAGCTTTGCCTTATAAATACTCCTCATATACTCGGTCAGCTTCCGGCCCACCATCCACTCCGGAAGCTGCGTGATATCAATCGAAGTCGCTGTGGCGTCGACGCCCGCTATGTGCATGTCCAGAAGATCTTCGCCCTTCGCAATTACTGCATCGAAAGAGATTTCTCCGGGTTCATCCGATAGCCGAATCTCCAACACTTTGCCGCCGGTACCCTGTTCAAGCGCTCGAACGGCATGCCTCAGCGACCCCTCGTGCAAGCCGGGATCGGTCCCTCGCGACATGGCGGGCTGCAACACCGAGAGAATGAGAGCGGCCGAGACAAGACTCGCAAGAATTGAAACTTTCATTGGTTTGCACCCCACTGTGGTGGTTCGTCACCCTGCGCCCAGGAACGCAATTTGCGCTGCGCGCCAAGCATTGATGCATCTTTGATCCTCGCATTGATCTCGGCCGTGCTAACGCGCGCAGCAAAACTGATGCACTCCTTGATCCCGGCAACACCTTTCACGCGCCCCGCGCAGTCCGAGGCCCTCAACAGTTGATAGTTCCATTCGAACTCGCCCGCAAG
>DATAVW010000176.1:0-13458 GCA_036267515.1 Rhizomicrobium sp. | reverse complement strand
ATTTTGGTGGCTCCGGTGGGCCAGGCGGTCTCGGCGGAAACTAATTGTCAACAATTGGTAAAGATTATCCGAACCGACGAGGGAACGAGCACGCAAACGCTTATTCCCGTGGTGTTCGTGCCCATGGTTCCGGGCCTGCCTAAGGGGAATTCGGATGGTTCAGAGAGCGGAAGAAAAAAGTAAATTCAGGTGGGTCAGGGCGTCCGTTCTCATTTTGTTGCCCATCGCGCCGGCTGCCTGCCAGTCGAGCCCGCCGTCCGAGCTGGCGAGCGGGCTGGCCGAACCGGCGGTCGTCACCGCTTCAGCCAATCCTGGTGGTGCCGATGCACCGGATGTCTCTCCGGTGCCGCGCCCGGTCGAACAGCATAAACCGGCAAAGCCTCGCGAATTGGCGTTCGCCGCATCGCGCCGGCCCAAGGCGGCTGTCGAAGTACAGGAATTGCGCGCACCGAAGCAGGCGGCTGAGGCCGATGTTTCTTCCACGGTTGCGCCGCAGCCGCGGGCGACTGCTGTTCCCGAAAACCCTGCTCCGGCGCCAAAGCCGGAATCGGCTATATCAAACAAGTCGGCGACGGCTTTCGAATGGCCGGTGGAGGGAAAAATTATTCAGCCCTTCGGTGCGAACGAAGGTGGCCAGCGCAACGACGGGATCAATATCTCAGCCGATGCCGGCACGCCCATCCATGCCGCTGCCAACGGTACCGTTACCTACGCCAGCAACCTGAAAGGCTATGGCAATCTCGTCCTCATCAAGCATCATAATGGTTACATCACGGCCTATGCACATGCGGAAAAGCTGCTGGTAACGGCAGGTGACCGGGTGGATCGCGGCGATGTTATCGGCTACGCCGGAAAGAGCGGCGGCGTAGGCTCGCCGCAGTTGCATTTCGAGATCCGCAAGGGCACGACACCGGTGGATCCACGGCCCCTGATGACGGCCGGCCGCGAGAGCTAAAGCGCCGGTTGCAAAGCGGAACTTCGCCGCTATAGTCCGCGCGCCTTTGCCAAAGGGCAGAGGATTCCCAGATATTTCGGGTAGGACACGCGCTTTCGGACGCCATGCAGGATCTTCTCACCAGCCCCTTCGTGCCACTCATTTTCGTGCTGGTGGTCATGTATTTTCTGCTGATGCGGCCGCAGCAGCAGCGGCTGAAACAGCTGCGGACATCCGTCGCGAACATCCGCCGCGGAGATACGGTGATTACTGCGGGCGGCCACATAGCCACGGTCTCGAAGCCGGTGAAGCCTGAGGACGAGCACGTTACGGTCGAAATCGCCGATGGTGTCCATACCAAAGTGCTGAAGAATACCATCAGCGAAGTGCGGCCCAAGAACCAGCCGGCGAACGACAAGGAATAGCCATGCTGCAGATTTCCACATGGCTGCGCATCCTGATCGGGCTCATCCTGCTGGGCGGTTTGCTGATTGCACTCCCCAATGCCATTCCAGCGGATGTGCGCGCGAAGATGCCGCACTGGTTGCCCACCAATACGGTGGCGCTCGGGCTCGATCTGCAGGGCGGCTCGTATCTGCTCGAAGAAGTGGAGCTGGATCAGGTTCAGAAGGAGCGGCTGGAATCGCTGATGGGCGATATCCGCATCGGGCTCCGCAAGGCGCGCATCGGATACACGAATCTGCTGTCGCAAGGTGACACGGTTTCGGTGCAGATTCTCGATCGCGCCCGCTATGCCGACGCCGTCAACATTCTGAAAAATCTGAATCCGACAACCGGCGGGTCGCTGCTTGGCGCGGGACAGCGGGCGTACGATTTCAAGGAATTGGGCAATGACACCGTCAGCATGACCATGACGGAAGGCTATGTCGCCGAGATCCGGCAGCAGACGGTGAATCAGTCCATTGAAGTGGTTCGCAGGCGCATCGATCAGCTGGGCACCCGCGAGCCCACCATCGAGCGGCAGGGCGAAGATCGTATTCTCGTCCAGGTCCCAGGTCTGTCGGACCCGCAGCGGTTGATTGAGATGCTCGGCAAGACTGCCAAGATGACGTTCCAGGCGGTGGACGAAAATGCCAACCCTGAGCAGGCCCAGAAGGGCATCGTGCCGATCGGTGATGAGCTTCTCTATGAAGACAACCCGCAAAAGGGCGGAGCTCCGATTCCTGTTGTGGTTGAAAAGCGGGTTGTCGTGAGTGGGGAGCGCCTGACAGACGCTGCCGGCACCTTCAGCCAGCAGACTGGCGGCGCCATTGTCGACATGAAGTTCGACAGTGTTGGCGGCCGCGAGTTTGGTGATTTCACTCGCCAGAACATCGGGCGGCGCTTCGCCATCGTGCTCGATAACAAAGTAATCGAGGCGCCCGTGGTGAAAGACGCCATTCTTGGCGGTTCGGGCATGATCGAGGGCAATTTCACTATTCAATCCGCAAGCGACCTCGCTGCGCTGCTGCGCGCTGGCGCCTTGCCGGCGCCACTGAAAGTGATCGAGCAGCGCACGGTCGGTGCCGAACTCGGCGCCGATTCGGTGAAAGCCGGCAAATACTCGGCTATCGGCGGATTGCTGCTTGTCGCGCTGTTCATGATCCTGCGCTACGGCCTGTTCGGGCTATTCGCGGACGTCGCGCTGACGTTGAACGTGGTCCTGCTGTTTGCGGCGCTCACTATTTTTGGTGCCACGCTCACTTTGCCCGGCATTGCCGGCATCGTCCTCACCATGGGCATGGCGGTCGATGCGAATGTGCTGATCTATGAGCGCATCAAGGAAGAGCAGCGCAACGGCCGAAGCATGTTGGCCTCCATCGATACCGGCTTCCGGCGCGCCATGGCGACCATCATCGATGCCAACATGACCCACTTGATCGCCTCGCTGATCCTTTTCCAATTGGGCTCGGGTCCGGTGCGCGGCTTCGCCGTCACGCTGGGCGTTGGCATTATCACCTCATTCTTTACTGCGGTCATGGTCACGCGACTGATGGTGGTGACCTGGCTGGAGACCCGCCGGCCGAAGCGGCTCGCAATCTAACCGCTGGACTTATCAAAAAATGGAGTAAGCTGCCGGCTCGGACTCAACCGGGGGAGGCACATCCGTGGCTGCATTTTTCGCCAATCTTCGCAACACCGTAATCGCCGGTTTTGTTCTCGCACTTATTGTCTTCGTGATCGGGTGGCAGACGCATGCGCTGACCGGCGCCACCTTCTGGACCTTCATCCTCCGCTGGCTGCACGTGATTTCCGGCGTGATGTGGATCGGCCTTCTCTGGTATTTCAATTTCGTCTCCACGCCGACCATGCCAAAGATTCCCGCCGAGCTGAAACCGGCATTGGGACGGTTCATCACGCCGTCTGCGTTGTTCTGGTTCCGCTGGTCTGCGATGGCCACGATCATTTTCGGTATTATTCTCGCGTACCTGTATGGCTATCTGCTGCAGGCCTACACCTTGGATGCGATCGAGGGATTCTCGAATGCCAAAACCATTATCATTGGCATTGGCATGTGGCTCGGTACCATCATGTGGTTCAACGTGTGGTTCGTTATCTGGCCGAACCAGCAGAAGGCGCTGAATATCGACAGTCGCTATCCCGACCTCGCACAGCCGCAGAAAGATGCGGCGGCAAAAACAGCGGGCATGTTCAGCCGCATCAATACCATGCTGTCGGTGCCGTTGCTGTTCTGCATGGTCGGTGCCACGCACATGATCATCGGTTGATATTCGAGGAGAGGAAAGCCGCTGAGAGCACGGCCTTCCTTTCTCGGTTTCCCGCTAAACCTGTGCATCGATCCGGAATACACTTGCGGCCGAAAGCGCGCGCCGGTTGATTCGCCTCCCGGCCCCGCTTTTTTCGGCACGAGATGGAACAGGAAGTCTACCGTCATGTCCCCTACGACATCGAAGTCGAGCAGGCACTGCTCGGCGCGATCCTCGTCGATAATGGGGTCCTTGAGCGTGTTTCCTCCGCGCTGAAGGCGGAGCACTTCTACGATCCACTGCACCAGCGCATCTATGAAGTGATGCACGCGCAGTTCGACCGTGGCGGCACAATCATCACGCCACTCACGTTAAACGCGGCGATGAAGGCGGATCCCGGCCTGATCGAAGTCGGCGGCCATGCCTATCTGTCGGGGCTCGCGGCCGCGTCGCCGGCGATGCCGAATGTGCGCGATTATGCGCGCATCCTGCATGATCTTGCCGTACGGCGCGGGCTGATTCACATCGGCGAAGACATAGTGAACGGCGCCTACGAGGCACCGCACGAGAACCCGCCGCAGGCGCAGATCGAGGAAGCGGAAAAAGCGCTGTACCGCCTTTCGGATACTGCCCGCTATGGTGAGGGCCCACTGGAGTTCGCGGAATCCTTGCGCCGCACGGTGGAATTTGCCGAGCGGGCGCAGGCCCGCGGCGGGCGCATCTCTGGCGTGGCGACTGGCTTCAGCGACATTGACTCGCTGCTCGGTGGACTCCAGCCCTCGGACCTAATCATTCTCGCGGGGCGCCCGGGCATGGGCAAAACCTCGCTTGCGACCAACATGGCGTTCCATGCGACGCGCGCATATGTGCAGGACATGGAATCGGGCGCCGATCATTCGCGCGGCGCGCCTGTGTTGTTCTTTTCATTGGAAATGGCGGCACAGCAGCTTTCAGCGCGTATTCTCTCCGAGCAGACCGAAATCGAGATGTGGAAAATCCGCAACGGCAAATTTGCGGAGAGTGAGTGGGAGAAGTTCGTCCTCACCATGCAGGAGCTCTCGACGCTACCGCTTTATATCGACGACACCGGCGGCATCTCCATTGCGCAGATCGCGGCGCGGGCGCGGCGGCTAAAGCGGGAGAAGAAGATCGGCTGCGTCATCATCGATCACATCCAGCTGGTGGCGCCTTCCCGCCGGGCTGAAAACCGCGTGCAGGAGATCACGGAAATTTCAAAGGGCCTGAAGGTGCTGGCGAAGGATCTGGATGTGCCAGTGATTGCGTTGTCGCAGCTATCTCGCGGCGTGGATTCGCGCGACGACAAGCGCCCGGTGCTGTCGGATTTGCGCGAATCTGGCTCTATCGAGCAGGATGCGGACGTCGTGATGTTCGTCTATCGCGAGGAATACTACCTCAAATCTCGTGAGCCCGACCCCGGCACACCCGAACACGGCAAATGGATGGAGAAGATGGAACGGGCGCACCGCCGTGCCGACGTGATGGTGGAAAAACACCGCCACGGCGCCACCAACAAGGTCGAGCTGTTCTTCGACGACCGCTTCACCCGCTTCAGCAATCTCGCGGAAGCAAGCTAGGGAGGGCTTAGCGCGCAGATTGCCGAGCCCTCTCGTTAGCAGCTAGTAGCCGGATGCGCCGCCGGAGGTTCCTTCATCCGTCTCTTCTCCGCGTCCCGCGCCACCAGACTCGGTTTTTTCGTACACCGTGGCTCCATGGGACGCCCCGCCCGAGCCGCTCTCGCGCGCTATCTCGCCGCGCGCGCTCTCATCCTGCTCGCGTTCGGCATATTGGTCCATCCTGTCCTGCTCCCGAACGCGATCCTTCTCGCGCATGCCGTGATGGCCTTCTCTCGTGGCGAGCCGGGCCTCGTCCTTCTGCTCCACCCGCTCCCGAGTGCGATCCTCTTCACGTGCGGGATGAGGGCTTTCGTTCGCGGCAAGTCGGCTGTGGTTCTTGAACCAACTGCGGTCGCGGAAGTGCACGAAACTGTCGCGGTCGCGGAACACGAATCCGTACCGGACATAAACATCGGGTCCAAGCGCATTGGAGAAAAATCGATAGCAGCGGCCCGGGCCGGGCAGGTGATGGTTCACATAGAAGTCACATGGCCGGTGCGCGTCGTAACCTCCCGGCCCGGCAGCGCCGGTCGCGACACTGGCGTTCGCAACGGCGATTGTCCCGCCCAGCACCGCGGCGCCGAGCGCAAGTTTCATAAGCGCATGCATAATGGCCTCTCTCCCAAGGGTTTTTGTGTCCCCGGCCCTCAGAGCTAAGCATGATTAGTATGCGCTGAATGCCGCCTGAACGCTTCGTTCAGGCGCGCCGTCCAAGCGGGCTATTGCGGCTCATCCCAGTGCGGGCATTTGACTTCGTAGCCGTTCCAAGGATCGAGTGCTGCGGGCGAATTGATCGACATGGCCGCGGAACCGCCGGAATAGTCGTCACCGGGACCTTCCGCATAAGAGCCTTCGCCGTATCCGTCCTCATCGTAACCAGACGAGCCTTCTCCGTAGGCGCGCCCGCTCTCCGATGAGTAGCGGTGATGCCTGCGATAGGCGCGGTGGACATAGTCCCGCATGGCGCCGTCGTGCTCGCCGTAGTTTTCGGCGAAGCGTTCGCCTGCCCGATCGCTGCGCGATGTGCTGCGGTAATCGTACGGCGGGACATTGGCGAAACGTGCATGCACTCGCGAACGCCACCGGCGCTCTTCCCGTGCCGTCAGATGGGTTGCATGGCGTTCATGCCGCGTAGCTGCATAATGCCGGTGTGAGCGGGCGCTGTGCGCCATATGCCCATGATGTGCAGAACGCGGTTGCCTCTGCGACACCTTTGCTTCGCCGATTGGTGTGGCGGGTTGCACCGGCTCCGCTTCTTTCGCAGGGGCCGGCGGTAGCGGACAATGACAGCCACTCTGCTGTGCGCACTGGCAAGGCTTCGATGGTCCGCAGCCCACCAGCAGCCCGCCCAACGCCAGAACGCCAAAAAAGGATAAACCGGTCACAAATCCACGCATCCGCATTGCTCCGTTATGAGCATTATGAACCAGTTTGGGACGCCTGTGCCGGCGATTCCGCTGCATTTTCCGGAACTTGGTTAATTTCGCTCCGGCCGGACGGCAGGTGGGCGGAATCACGCGAAGCCTTTTTCGCGCCCAAGAATCACCTCAAAGATCAAGGATCAAGATGGTGGTGAATGGCGCCGAATAAGTTGTGGACGAAAGGGGCATGGATTGGGAAGTTGTGCGCTCTGAGGCGCAGGCATGCTGTCTCGGGTTTTGGATAATCTGTGGAGGCGGCGAAGGGTAAAGGGGCCGTAATGATGACATACCACCTTCAATTTCTGCGAGATGACGGATCGCCGGCGTGTTTCTTCATGACCCAGTGCTTCAGCGATGAGCAGGCGAAGGCGATCGCCCGCTCGGTGCTCGATGTGCAGTATTCAGGGGTCGAGATTCTGCGCGGCGAGCAGCTGATCTATCAGGAAGTGAAATCCAGAAAGCCGAACTGAACCTCTAAAGGTTGCCGGCATCTGTGGGCTTTCACAGTTAACGTCCCGCTGTCATTCTCCGGGTAATGGAAATTTCCGGTTTTGAACCCGCGCGCCTGACCGTTCGGCTCGGCGCGATTGCCCGCAATTATCGTCAATTTGTCGGCCGCTGCGCTCCCGCGCGCGTGGCCGCCGCCGTCAAGGCAGATGCGTACGGGCTCGGCATGAAGCCAGTTGCGCGCACGCTGGCTGATGCGGGATGCGAGACCTTCTTCGTTGCGCGCCTGGAGGAGGGCATCGCCCTGCGCTCGCTGCAACCGCGTGCACGCATCTACGTGCTCGACGGCGCGCATGAAGCAACAGCGGCGCCGCTGATTTCTGATGGGCTCGTTCCCGTGCTGAATTCGCTTGCTGAAATTGAAACCTGGAGTGACGCGGCGCGCGCGCGAAGCGTGACGCTCGACTGCGCCATCCATCTGGACACCGGCACGAACCGTTTGGGTCTGCCGGACTACGAACGGGCCACACTCTCAGCCGAAGCGACAACACGCCTGCGCAATCTGAACGTCCTCTTGTGGATGAGTCATCTCGCTTGCGCGGACGATTGTAGCTCGCCGATGAATGCGATGCAGCGCGATCGCTTTCGGGCCGCCTTGGCATCGCTACCGCCCGCGCCGGCAAGTCTTTCTGCATCCGCCGGTGCGCTGTTGGGGCCCGGTTACTGCTTCGATCTGGTGCGCCCCGGCATCGGCCTCTATGGCGGGAATCCTTGCAGCGGCATGGCCAATCCGTTCGCCGTGGTGGCGGTGCTGACCGGCCAAATCCTCCAGCTGCGGCGCGTTGACACTGGAGAGAGCGTTGGCTACGGAGCCACCTTCCGCGCCTCGCGGCCTTCAATTCTGGCAACCATCGGATTGGGATACGCAGACGGTCTCATGCGCGCCATCGGCAACAAAGGGAGCGGCGCGATTGCGGGCGTGCGGGCGCCGGTTGTCGGCCGTGTCTCCATGGATCTGGTGACCCTCGATGTTACCGATGTTTCTTCAGACGCGCTGAAGATCGGCGCAGACGTCGAGTTTCTTGGTGACACCATTTCGCTGGACGAATTTGCCGACCTTGCCGGAACGGCCAGCTATGAAGTGCTCACCTCGCTCGGCTCGCGTATGGCACGGCATTACGAGCCTGCCACATGAATGTGTTCGCCGCCATCGGCCGGATGACGCTTGGGTTCTTCCGCGAAACGGGACGCGTGTCGTTGTTCGCCGGCGATTCGGTTTCCGCCATT
Organism: Rhizomicrobium sp.; assembly: GCA_036267515.1. GTDB lineage: Bacteria > Pseudomonadota > Alphaproteobacteria > Micropepsales > Micropepsaceae > Rhizomicrobium. The sequence continues at coordinate 5,027 of DATAVW010000176.1, read as the reverse complement.
GTGCGCCCGCCGGTCTACTGGTGGCTGATCGCACAGCAGATAATGCGCATCGGCTATTTTTCGCTACCGGTTGTTGGACTGACGGCGTTTTTTACCGGCGGCGTGTTGGCGCTGCAGATTTATATCGGCGGTAATCGCTACGGCGCGGAGTCCATCGTGCCGCAAATCGTGGCGCTCGGCATCACGCGCGAGCTCGGTCCCGTGATTGCCGGGCTCATGGTGGCGGGCCGCGTGGCCGCCGCCATTGCAGCGGAAATCGGCACCATGCGTGTCACCGAACAGATCGATGCGCTGACCACGCTGTCAACGAACCCGATCAAATATCTGGTGGTGCCGCGGCTGGTGGCGGCGGTGATTTCCATGCCCATTCTCGTCGCCATTGCCGATTCCATCGGCATTTTCGGCGGTTATGTGGTGGGCACCGCCAGCCTCGGCTTCAATGGCAGCATCTACCTTAAGAACACCGTAGATTTCGTGACGCGGCAGGACGTGAGTTCCGGCCTCATAAAGGCGGCGGTGTTCGGCTTCATTATCGCGCTGATGGGCTGCTTCAATGGCTTCAATTCAAAAGGCGGCGCGCAGGGCGTGGGCGCCGCGACCACCAATGCTGTCGTGTCGGCCTCTATTCTGATCCTCGCAGCGAATTACATTCTCACCTCGCTCTTGTTCTCGCGGTGATCGGCGTGGCCGCTGTTCCAAAAATCGAATTGCGGGGCGTGAAGAAGGCGTTCGGTGACAAGATCGTGCTCGACGGCGTCGATCTTTCCATTCAGCCCGGCCATTCTCTGGTGGTGATCGGCGGTTCGGGCACCGGCAAATCGGTGATGATCAAATGCGTTCTGGGAATCTTGCGGCCCGATGAAGGCCAAATCTTCGTGGACGGGCAGGAGGTCACGCATCTGAGCGGCCGCCCGCGCGATGCGGTGCTGAAAAAATTCGGTATGTTGTTCCAGGGCGCGGCGCTATTCGATTCTCTGCCTGTTTGGGAGAATGTCGGTTTCGGTCTCATCCAGGGACGCGGCGTAAGCCGCACCTGTGCGCGCGAGATTGCCATCGAGAAGCTTGCGAAGGTGGGGCTGGACAGCGACGTGGCGATGCTGTCGCCCGCGGAATTGTCCGGCGGCATGCAGAAGCGGGTTGGCTTGGCCCGCGCCATTGCGGCGGATCCGGAAATCATCTTCTTTGACGAGCCCACCACCGGCCTCGATCCCATCATGGCGGATGTGATCAACGACCTGATCGTTTCGACGGTAAAGGATCTCGGCGTCACCACCTTGTCAATCACCCACGATATGGTGAGCGCCCGAAAAATCTCCGATCACATCGCAATGCTCTACAAGGGCAAGATCGTCTGGGCAGGACCAACCGCCGACATCGACCGCAGCGACAGTGCGCTCGTCGATCAGTTTATCCACGGCCGCGCCGAAGGCCCGATCAAGATGGAAGTAAGGGCATAGGCGCCGACTGATACCGGCGCGATCCTTGACTCACGTGCTATGATCGAATCATGGCGCGCTCCCAAGCATCCTTCGTCTGCCAATCGTGTGGCGCGGCGCATTCCAAATGGTCCGGCCGATGCGACGCGTGCGGCGGGTGGAACACGATTGTCGAAGAAGGGGCAGCGGTTCCGGCAGGCAGCGGCGCGCGGCGCAGCAAAGGGCGGACGTTTGTGCTCGAGGATTTGCAGACCGCCGATGAATTGCCTCCGCGCCGAATTACCGGGATTGCGGAATTCGATCGTGTCTGCGGCGGTGGGCTGGTGCCCGGCTCGGCGCTGCTCATCGGAGGCGATCCGGGGGTTGGCAAGTCCACCCTGATCCTGCAGGCGCTGGCGTCGCACGCACTGCAAGGCGCGCAGGCGGTTTACATCTCCGGCGAAGAGGCCATGGCGCAGGTGCGCATGCGGGCTGCGCGCATGGGCCTCGCGCAATCGCCGGTGGCGCTCGGCTCGGCGACCTGCGTGGAGGACATTCTCAGCACGCTCGAAAACGGCCCCACGCCTTCCGTCGTTGCCATCGATTCGATCCAGACCATCTGGACGTCGGCCCTGGAAGCGGCGCCGGGCACCATTGCGCAGGTGCGAACGGCCTCGTTCGATCTGGTGCGGTATGCCAAGTCCAGCGGCGCGGCGCTCCTGCTGGTCGGCCACGTCACCAAAGAGGGCCAGATCGCGGGGCCCAAAGCGGTCGAGCATCTGGTCGATGCGGTGCTCTATTTCGAAGGCGAACGCGGCCACCATTTCCGTATTCTGCGCGCCGTGAAGAACCGCTTCGGCGCCACCGACGAGATCGGGGTGTTCGAAATGACCGGCCGCGGCTTGGGCGAGGTAAGCAATCCGTCGGCCCTGTTCCTCGGCGACCGCAGCGGTACAGCACCTGGCACGGCGGTGTTTGCCGGCCTCGAAGGCACCCGGCCGCTGCTGGTCGAGGTGCAGGCGCTGGTCGCGCCAACCGGCTACGGCACCCCGCGGCGGGCTGTGGTTGGCTGGGATTCCGGCCGTCTCTCGATGCTGTTGGCGGTGCTGGATGCGCGGGCGGGTCTCGCAATGGGCAGCCATGATGTCTATCTGAATGTGGCGGGCGGCCTGAAGGTGAACGAGCCGGCAGCGGATGTGGCCACGGCCGCCGCGCTGATCTCCGCCTTTTCGGGGGAGCCGCTGCCAAGCGACCGGGTGTACTTCGGCGAGATCAGCCTTTCCGGCGCGATTCGGCCGGCATCGCAGGCAGAGTTGCGGCTGAAAGAGGCGGCGAAGCTGGGCTTTCATACGGCGGTCGTCCCGGAGGGCACGAAGGCGGAAGGCGTGGGCCTGGAGTTGAAGTTCGTGCGCGACGTTGCCGAACTGCTGCAACTGGTCGGTGGCTGGCCGCGGCAAACCCGCGCTGCAGGATAGAATCGGATGACTGAGCTTCACATCACCTGGGTGGATGTCGCCGTCGCCGCGATCCTCATTCTGTCTACATGGCTGGCGATTTCGCGCGGCTTTGTGCGTGAGACCCTGTCGATCTTTGCCTGGGCCGCGGCGGCCTTCGGGACGCTCTACTTCGGTCGTTACGCAGTCGTACTTCTGGCGCCGCACATGCCCATGATGGTCGCGCAAGTGCTTGGCTACACGGGCGTGTTCCTGCTTGTGTTGATCCCGCTGGCACTCATCGGCAGCGGTATCTCAGCCCGCATTCATGCCTCTCCGGCTGGCGGATTCGACCGCATCATCGGTGCGCTCTTCGGCATTGTGCGCGGACTGGTTGCGATTGCCGTTCTCTATATCCTGTATTCCCTCGTCATTCCGGTCCCGGTGCAGGCACGCTGGATGAAGGACGCGCGCACCCTTCCGCTGATCCAGAAATCGGCGAGCACGCTGCTGTCGCTCCTTCCCGACAACGACGCGCATTATGTCCGCGAGCGCTCGCAAGGCAGCGGTTCGAGTTTGTATGGCAACGAGGCACCGGAAAACGGGGCGGTCGCCAAGCCGCCCGCTTCGCCTCACAAGGTGTTGCACAAAAGCTATGGCGCCGGGGACCGTCGCAGGCTAAACCGCCTCATCGAGGCCACGGGACACGGGCAATGACCGGCCTCACGGAGCACAGATTGGCATTCGACGACGATACGCTGCACGAGGAATGCGGCGTCTTCGGCATATTCGGCCATGATGATGCCGGTGCGCTGGCGGTGCTCGGACTGCACGCACTGCAGCACCGCGGTCAGGAATCTGTCGGCATCGTCACCTATGACGGCGCGCAGTTCATCGCTGAGCGGCATCTTGGGCTGGTCGGCGATGTGTTCGGCAAGAACAGTGCCCATGCGCAAAAGCTGCGCGGCCGGCAGGCGCTCGGACATGTCCGATACTCCACCACCGGGGGCACCACGGTGCGCAACGTGCAGCCGATGTTCGCTGATCTCGCAGCAGGCGGCATCGCGCTGGCGCACAATGGCAATCTCACCAACGCGGTCGTGTTGCGCGACGAGCTGGTGCACGAGGGCGCCATCTTCCAGTCAACGTCCGACACTGAAACGATCATCCACCTGGTTGCCCGCAGCCGCTACCAGCCCATCGTCGATAAGCTGGTAGACGCGCTGAAGCAGGTCGAGGGTGCCTATTCGCTGGTTGGGCTCACCTCGAAGAAACTCATCGGCGTGCGCGACCCTTGGGGCGTCCGTCCGCTGGTGTTGGGCGAACTCGACGGCGCGCCAATCCTCACATCCGAGAGCTGCGCGCTGGACATCATCGGCGCTTCTTTTGTGCGCGACATCGAGCCGGGCGAGATGGTGGTTGCCACCAAAGCCGGAGTCGAAAGGTATTTCCCCTTCGCGCGGCAGCCGGAACGTTTCTGCATTTTCGAATACATCTACTTCGCGCGGCCGGATTCGGTGGTGGAAGGCCGCAATGTGTACGAGGTGCGCAAGCGTATCGGCGAGGAACTGGCACGTGAATCGCCGGTAGACGCCGACATGGTGATCCCGGTGCCGGATTCCGGCGTGCCGGCTGCGCTGGGATACGCCAATGCCGCGCGCCTGCCGTTCGAGCTCGGCATCATCCGCAACCATTATGTCGGGCGCACCTTCATTGAGCCGTCAGAGCGCATCCGCCATCTCGGCGTGCGGTTGAAGCACAATCCCAATCGCGCGCAACTGCAGGGCAGGCGGGTGGTGCTGGTCGATGATTCCATCGTGCGTGGGACCACATCGAAAAAGATCGTGCAGATGGTGCGCGATGCCGGCGCCACCGAAGTGCACTTCCGGATTGCCAGTCCCCCCACCACGCATTCCTGTTTCTACGGAGTGGACACACCGAACCGGCAGGATCTGCTGGCGCACCGCATGAGCGTGGAAGAGATGCGGCAGTTCATCGATGCCGACAGTCTCGCCTTCATCTCCATGGAGGCGCTCTACCGTGCTATGGGCGAGACGAGCCGCAATGCCAAACGGCCACAATTCTGCGATGCCTGCTTCTCCGGCGACTATCCCATCGAGCTCACGGATGTGGACGGCGGCCGCAAACGGGCGCAGCTCTCCCTGCTCGCCGAAATGGC
>DATAVW010000175.1:0-41384 GCA_036267515.1 Rhizomicrobium sp. | reverse complement strand
GCTCGACAAGCTTGGCAAAGTCGGCAAGCGAACGGGTCAGCCGGTCGACCTTGTAGACCACGATGATGTCGACCAGCCCCGACTTCACATCTTCCAGCAGCTTCCGCAGGGCAGGACGGTCCAGCGAACCTCCCGAGAACCCGCCATCGTCATAGGCGGTTCGGATGAGCTTCCAGCCCTCATGCGCCTGACTCTTTATAAGCCTCCGATGCCTCACGCTGGGCATCCAGCGAGTTGAACTCCTGTTCCAGCCCGGCATCGGTGGAGACGCGGGTGTAGATGGCGCAGCGCTGGGACTGCTTCTGGGTTTGTTTGGTCATGGCGCACGCGTTTTCTCACGGAGCCCGAAGAACCGGGGGCCGTTCCATTTGGTGCCGGTGATGGCGCGGGCCACCTTGCTCAGGCTGGGGAAGGTCTTGCCGCTCCAGACGAACCCGCCCTCGGCCACCATGACGTGATGCTGATGGCCATCGTGTTCGCGGACCAGCACGGTGCCCGGCATGAGTTGCGCCTGGTCCGGCAGCGGAACGGGTGCCTGTTTGTCTTTACTGGAAGGCTCGCTTGCCAAACTCTCCATCATGCGTCTGGTCGCGGGCGACAGATCCCCGAACACCTGTGCCTGCAGGCGGTAAACCAGCAGACGCAGGAGCAGGGACTTCGAAAGCGCAGGAGCGGCTCGGCCGAACTCGCTTCGCCAGCGCTGCTTCAGCCCTTCGAGATCGAGTTCGCGCAGGCGCGCGATCCCGGTCTCGATGGCGGCGTCATTGTCGGCGGACATCCGTCAGCTCGCGATCGTGTAGCGGAGCTCTCCGTCCTTCGATCGGGCCGAGTCCAGCTTCAGCCCAAGGCGCTTCTTCACTGTCCCCGACAAGAAACCACGCACGCTGTGCGCCTGCCATTGCGATGCCGCCTGCATCTCGGCGAGGGATGCGCCCTGTTTGCGCTTCAACAGGCTCAGGATCAGCTCATGCTTGGACTTGGGTTGCTTCGTTGCCTCGCGTGGCGGCGCCTTTGTCTTCGGCAGCGCCTTCGCCGATTGTTTTGCGCGGCTGCGCGCCGCGACCTTTTTGATGTTACCGGACATGGTTGCCTCCGTGATGAGGCGCCAGCCAATCTGGCGCCGTCACCGAGGAAAGCCCGGGGCGGGTTCCGGGCGTGGTCGCGCGGCGTCAAAGCCGCCGTTCACCGCACCATGCACGCTCTTGTTGGGGCGCAAGTCCAGCGCAACGCGAGCAACAATCTGGCGAACAACTGGCCGCACGAGCCATCGTGTGATTCACGGCGGAAGGGTGGTTTCTGGCCCAATAGGGACAAGCGCAGCCATCCCTCCGAACCTTGCCAAGTTCGGGGTCGGTCGTTCGGTTCGCCTCGCCCGCTCCCGGTTTCCTCAAAGGATTAGTCCAAACCTTCGCCTCGCTAAAGGGCGCTACCCCAGTATCACATCGGCGCGGGCGAGTTGGAATCCCGATCCTCATTGGGCGCTATAGGCTTCATGGGGACACTTTAACAGTCCGGAACAGCTTACTCCGAATATCAATGAGAACCGCACCACCGCAAGCGCCACTTACGTCTCAAAAATCGGCACGGTACGTGGGCCGCGACTCTGGCGTGGGGTTTGAAGCGAGCGCCAGCGGCGCTAGCGCCATTGCTCACATGGGCAATTGAAATACAGTTCCACCGTTCTTTTTGCCGCCCGCAGAGGTCACGCCAAACAGCTCACCCGTGCTGTCCACCACAACGCCATTTGGATAGCGGCCGCCGTTACATGTTTTCATTCCGCAGAAGCTATGCAGCACATGGAGTTTTCCATCGGGCTCCAGCCTGTAAACGACACCGCCCTTGTCTTTGCCACCGTTCAGCGCTGCGCCGAACAGGTTCCCGGCTGCGTCCATCACCAGCGCGCCCTGCGGCGTAGCCCCGTCCGCACAATGTTCCGCACTGCAAAACGTGTGAAGCACGCGGCTGATGGAGTTTTCACCATTGGGCGAAACCATGAAAACGACGCCACAATTCAGTTGTCCGGCATTGCAGTTGCGACCGCCAAACTCCGTTGCGCCGAAGAGGTTGCCGGCAGCATCGAAGATCAATCCGCCGTACGGAGAACGCCCGTCGCGGCAGTTCGCCACCGAACAGAATTTATAGAGCACCGTCTCTTTCCAGGTTTTGGTGCCATGATCGCGCGACAGTTCGAACACCACGCCGCCACCATCTTCGTAGTTGGCGTCCTCACCGCCACGATAGGTGGTGCCGTACAGATTGCCCTGCGCGTCAACCAGCAGATTGCCGCTGGGCATCTTGCCGTCATCGCAATTGCCGCCTTCTTCGGGAGCCCGCTGCCGGTTGCGTGCGCGGGAGCGAGCAGCGTCTCCATCAGGAGCGCAGAAAACATAAAGCTCCATCACGTGCCATTCTTCTTTGTCTTTTTCGCGCGCGTCTTCCTTGCGCGGCTTCAACTCGTAAATGATGCCGGCTTCGCCTTCGCCACCTTCCATGCTGGAGCCGTAGAGCGGTGACTCGCCATCGTATGGAAGACCGGCAGCAGCGCCCGCGTAGGTGAAGCCGCCCTGGGGCGAGGCGCCGCCCATGCAATCGTCATCGGGCGCGGGAGCATCGGCGCCGCAGAAATTGTGGATGACGATCAACTCCCATCCAAGGTCGCCGCGTTCGAGCTTGAAGCCGACACCACCGCCTTCGTCTTCGCCGCCGCCTGTCGTGGTGCCGTAAAGGCTGCCATCTTTGTCGATGATGAGTGTTGCCGCCGGGGCCTTACCGTCGGCGCAATCCTCTTCGCTGCAGAAGCTGTAGATGGTCGAATGACGCCAACCGCCATTTCCATCTGGCGTGAGTTGAAAAATTGTGCCGACGCCGTTTTTCCCGCCCTGCGATGTCGTTCCGTAGAAATTGCCCGCAGAATCCATCACCAGATTTCCGCTAGGCCCGCTGCCATCACGGCATTGGCCGCCCGCGCACTCCGTGAAGGAGTGCAGAGTGTTGAGCGATCCAGCTTCAGCGGGTGCAGCGGCCACGCCTGTGGCGCCCAGCAATCCGACCGCGGAAATCCAACCGGCGTAATGTTTCCGTAGCAGTTTATGCATGGTTCACCCGCTCGTTCGCCAAAGAGGCTGAGATACTGAGACGCAAGATCAGTTCATTGCAAGCGAAGAAATGGCGCGCGCAGACTTCGCTCCACTTGAGGGTGAATGATCGGACCAATTCGGCGCGCGCCCGCGGGGGTGTCCCCGACAGACTGAGGGTACGACACGCGCCACACATTGCCAAGCGATACGCAAGCATCGTTCTGCGAATGTGTGGCGTTCTCATTATTATTTCCCTGTGTGATTTTTCGAAGCTCTGCTAGTTTTGCTTGCTTGTCGTCGCATGGAGTGGTGGGCGCGAACGCGCGACTTCTGGCCTAACCTTTATCCAATGTGAGGGAGAAGAAGAATGACAGACGTAATGCGTTTGCGGAACGGCGCGGCCGTTTGCGCCTTGCTCGCAGCGGCGTTCGTTGCTGCTCCGGCGAGTGCCAATATCGACGGCGGTCTCAAGATCATCAATGCGGTTCATCACGACACATCGCTGCCGTTGCGCGATATGATCCGCCAATACAACAAGCAGCACGCGCATGACATCCATGTTGGACACCACGAAATCCCGTTGCTGCCCGGACCGGCGACTAAACATCTGCCGGCCAACGTCGCTGACGGCATTAAGGGCCCCGGATTTGTGCCCGGCAAAGTCGCCACAACAGACCTGCTTAATTTCGATGGCCTCAACGACACGAACAGCGATTGCAGTTGCGCGCCCCCCGACACCAATGGGGCGGTCGGTGCAACGCAGTATGTGCAATGGGTGAACGCGGCTTTTGCTATTTATAATAAGACAACGGGCGCCCTGATTTCCGGTCCCACCGCGGGCAATGCCCTGTGGTCAGGATTCGCGGGCAGTTGCCAAAGCAGCAATTCCGGCGATCCCATTGCGCAGTATGATAAAGTTGCCGGCCGGTGGGTGATGCAGCAGCCTGTGTTTTCGGGCGCACCATACAAGATGTGTTTGGCGATTTCGACCACGAGCGACGCGACAGGCTCGTACAATCGTTATGAATTCGACTTCAGCAATGTCTTTCCAGATTATCCCAAGGTTGGCGTGTGGCCGGTATCCGGAAACAACGCCTACTTCCTGTCGGTACGATCCTTTTTGAATGGATCGACGTTCCAGGGCTCCCAGGCATGCGGAATGGATCGCACGAGCATGCTGGCGGGCAGCGCGGCGACCATGCAGTGCAAACTGATCAGTGGTCAGGACGGCGTGCTACCCCAGGATTTTGATGGCACCACCCTGCCGCCATCCGGAGCAGACGAGCTGTTTGCCAATCACAGCGGCTCGAACAAAATCCAGTTCTGGAGAATGCATGTCGATTTCGCAAATCCGAACAATACGACACTGAGTGGAGCGACTGGCGTTACCGTTCCGAGCTTCAGCCAGGCCGGCAATGTCCCGCAGAAGGGCACAACCACCACGCTGGATTCGCTCGCCGGCTTCACCATGTATCGCCTTGCCTATCGGAACTTTGGCGATCATGAATCGATCGTTGCGACCCATTCCGTAAGCGTCAGCGGCCGGGCTGCCGTGCGCTGGTATGAGTTCCGCACGCCGTCCAGCCCCACATTGTTCCAATCCGGCAATGTGAAGAACAAGAAGTTGCATTACTGGACGGGCAGCATTGCCATGGACAAGGCAGGCAATATGGCCGTCGGCTACAGCACGTCCTCAGCCAATGATTTCCCGGGCATCACGTACTCCGGACGCGGTACATCGGATAACGCCGGGAAGATGAAAAAGCATGCTGGTGGCAACACCACCAATGGCAGCGGCAGTCAGACCAGCGGTCTAACGCGTTGGGGCGACTACAGCGCCATGTCCGTCGATCCCATCGACGATTGCACCATGTACTATACCAATGAGTATCTGAAGACGACCGGCTCTTTCAATTGGAGCACAAAGGTCAACTCCTTCAAGTTCAACAACTGTAGCTGATTGCTTTTGGCACTATCTCCCTCAAGGGGCGGGCTTCGCGGCTCGCCTCTTTTTTTATGCGCAGAGAGCGGCAAAGACAGTTTGTGACGGCGTTTTTTTGTCTGATAGCATTGTCATCTGGCGAATAAACATCAGAGACTGCGGCGTGCAGAAAAAAAGGGGCTTCACCCACTCAACAACCAGCAAGGGGAGACAGCGATATGTCCCGGTATTTTTCGGTGTTATGTATGGCGGTATCGGCCGCCGCGTTGTTAGCCGCTTCGTCAACGCAGGCCCGAGATAAACGAACGCATATCACAGCGCATCTTGAGCAGAGCCCGTTCTCTGCAGGGGTGTTGATGGCGCGCGGAATACGCAGCGGCGCGGTGCGGCTACCCGGCGGAATATTTGCGGGGCATACTGCAGCCCTTAACTGCAAGCCGGCGCCATGCACGCTGCCAAATGTGCAGGCTTCGGAAGGGGGGCAGCCGGTTGACGAAGACCCGATCTCGGTCGATCCGAACAATGCCAAGCACGTGCTGACAGGCGGCAACGACTACAATTGCAGCTCCAGCCTGCAGGGCTATTACGCGTCCACCGATGGCGGCAAAAAATGGACAGCCTCTTGCGGTACGTTAGCAGCGGGGGCGGGTGGCGGCGACGGCGATCCGATCGTCGGCTGGGACCTGAACAGCGTCGCCTATCGCGGCGGGATCGACGAAGCATCCAACCTTGAGATCGTGGTCGGGACTTCGCCTGACTTCGGTAAGACATGGGGAACGCCGGTGGTCGCTGCTGCGGTCGCGGGTATCGACATGGACAAGCCGTGGCTTGAGATCGACACCAATGCGAACAGCCCGCGCAAGAATACGCTTTATGTCTCGATGACAGAGTTCGCCGGCAACAATTCGCGGATCGGCGTCACGCACTCAACCGACGGCGGCAAGACCTGGAACCTGGTGAATGTCAGCACCCAACAAACCAGCGACATCGATCAATTCAGCGACCTGGCCATTGGCGATGACGGCACGGTCTATCTCACCTGGCAGCGGTGTCCAACGACGGGGCCGACGGGCGATTGCGGCGGCACCACGGCGACAATGTACTGGTCCAAATCTACAGATGGCGGCAGCACGTGGTCGAAGGAGAAGAAGATTCACGATGTCGCGCTTGTGCCGGATACCTGCGGTGGATTCTACGGCTGTTTGCCGAACACGTCCGAGCGTGTTGCCAATATTCCGGTGGTCGCCATCGACAACAGCCCGACCTCCACGCATGGCCGGCTGTACGTGATGGATTACAACTGGACCGGCGCCTACATGCAGGAGCGCGTCTCTTCGTCAGCGGATGGCGGCAAGACATGGGGTGCACCGGTTGGCGTCACTCCGCAATCCGACAATCACGATCAATTCTTCGAATGGATCAACGTCAGTCCGAAGGGGTTGGTGGCGGCCACATGGCTCGACCGCAGCCTCGACCCGGCCAATATCAACTACGATGCTTTTGCGGCCATCTCGAACGATGGTGGCGCAACCTTCGGCACCAACCAACGTCTGTCCACGGCATCTTCGAATCCGTTTAATGACGGCTTCGGCAGCGGTTTCATGGGCGACTACACGGGCAATGCCTGGGACGGGAAGAAGAAGCTTTTCATGTCCTGGCCGGACACGCGCAACGGCACGAATACACAGGATGAAGTGGGTGGTCTAAAGCCCTAAAGTCGATCAGCGCAATGCTGAGGGCCCGCTGGCGACGGCGGGCCTTCCTGTTATGCAAGAGGCTGCTCACTCAGTTCCAGAGTCCAACCGCGGCCGTTCCTGCCACTATTTCGAGTGTGCATAGATGGACTTGATGCTCTCACCGGCCCCGATAGATTCCGGCTTCGCGGCTGCGCCCCATTTATCATTGAGCGGGAGTTCAGAGCGCTCGACGCGCATCAGCGCAAGCCGTGAACACAGGATGTCAAGGATCGGTCATAAAGATCGGTTATCAAGCGTATTCCAACCAGTGGACTTGAATGCGACGACACGCTCGTTAGCTAACAGTGCGAGCGACTCTTTGGGAGAGACGCGCCCATGCCGCTGACTGAACCTGCATCTGCGCCAATAGCACCTCCCCACCGCGATAGGGGCATGGGTGGCATTGCTGGTTGTGTTCTTCGGCGTAGTGCTTATTGGCGCGAAGGGCGAACCTGCTTGTCGTCGTTGGGGTGCTTGCCAATCAAGCTGAGCTTGCTCTCACGCCGGAGGTCCTGGATCAGACCCGGGCCGGAGGCCGTATCTTCGACAATGACGAGATTCACTTTCCAGCGCGGGGCGAGTTCGGTTATTCGGGCGGCCATCTGACGGATTGTCCAGTGTCCTCGCAGACGGTGCAGGGTCTTAGGGCCGATTTGCCAACACCTGATATACCCAAGACGACAAACACAGTCACGCGACGAGCTTGAAACCAAGTTTCGGTATGTGACGCAGCAGCGCCATGACCTTGTCGTGTGTCAACGCATAGATTGACTGAGGTGGATTGGAAATGATGTTCATTCGTTGCAGCGTATCCAGATCAATGACCGGAGCAATGTGCGTCACCAACAGAAAATTTATCACTTTTACCGGTCGTTCCGGGGTCGCAGAAAATTCGCGCAGCTGTTCTTCGGTATAGACCGAGCGCCCGCCCGCCAACTGTCTCAGTTGTTCAGTAGAATGCGCAGTTGCCATACTCTCCAAAAGTCCGAGCGTAGTGATCGCTTGGCTGGGTTCGTTTTTCGATTTGGACTTGTAGAAGAACAATAGCGCGCCCGGCTGGCTAATCTTGGCTGGTGCGCGGCAGAGGTAGACTTTGCGGATGGTGTTGCCGGGCGTCTGCGGGCCGCCGAGAGCCTGGAATAGGTCCGGCTGTTTACGATGCGCCAACTCGGGGAACAGATCTTCATGATAGAGCTCCTTGATGGGGACCACGTAGCCGCAGACCTCAATCCCGGCATAGAACCGGGGATACGCTATGCGCGCTGCATCGAAGAAGGTAGTCGGCGACCGCGGCTTTTCCATAGGCGCGCGCGATAGCGCCTTTTCATAAATGTACTCGCCGGCCGCATTCGCGCCAGTTTTTTGGAAACCGTAATACTCGATCAATTCGATTAAGGTCTCCTGCGCGGGGAATGCCGTCAGGTAGACAACGTCATATTTGTTAGTCTGGGCGAACCAAATGGCCTGCTTCAGCAAAAGTTCTCCCAGCTTGATGCCGCGGTTTTCCGGTCGCACCTTGAATGTGCAAAGCTTCAGAATTTTCGTACCTGGCAAAGTCGCGTCAGTGTCATTGGCCGCTTCTTCCTTGCGCACCACCAGCCCGGCGACCTTGCCACCGTCCTTCACAATCCAGCACTTGCGCATGCTCGCGATGCATTTCTCCCACCATTGATCGAACGTCGGATAGTCGGCGCGTAGCGTCACGAAGATGGGGTCAGCTTTCGGGATCGTGTGGGCGTCGACTTCTTCTATGAATGGGATGGATACAGTGGTCGGCTCGTAGGTGGTCTTGAGCAGCGCTAAAGCGTCGGCGACGTACATAACGCGGTTGGCGAGAGCAGGCGCGTATCGTTGTCCCCGCTCGTGCAGGCCGCGATCTTCGGTAATAACAAAGCTCGCTACGCCAAGGCTCAGCGCGTGCAGGAGTGTCGAGTCAACAACATCATTATGCTTCGCCAGCGGCCCGAATTCGGCGGCAAGATCGGCCGGCGTTAGGCCATAACCTTTTTTATGGTGTTGAATTTTTTGAGCTTGCTTAGGGAGACATCGCGGCGCGTGTGGTTTTTGTCGCGCTGGATGTCATCGACCGCCGCTTCGTGCACAAATACGCCCACTCCATGGCGCTGTGCCAGTGCTACCAGCTCGGCGAACTCCGGCGGCACCTGCGCGGCATCTTCAAGGTCAATGAAGACGTTGGTGTCAATTAAGTAGTTTGGAACACTCATCAGAAAGCGCCTCGCGCAATCGCGGCGGCGCATAGACGAACGATTGTGGGGGAGCAAAGTTGAATCGTTCCCGCAATTCCTTCAGTTCCAGCGCCCGAGTGAGGCGTCGAGCGCCCCTTAGTTTTATGGCCACACCTTCCTTGGTTCCGCTAAAATAGTCGTCGAAATCCTTCCTCGCGATGCACGCTTCGTCAGAAAATTCCTTCCAGATAAGGCTGGGCGGTCCCGTCAAGATGTCGACGATTTCTGCGATCCCGGTAAGCGCACGAGTCGGGCTGGTTTCGTATATAAGAACCAGCGTGCCGACCTCTAGCTCGGGAAAGCGCCGGCGCAGTTCGACCGTTTTCTCACCTTTGACGATCTTGCCCGAATACTGCGGTCGTACCGACAAAACGACGTCGCGAGGTGTCGGCGTAGGTTGGTCGCCGGTCAGGGAAAGGGGGAGTTGCTCGCTTGCGCGGCTGGCAAGGCCCGGTGCTTTCGAGGCAGCGGGCAGCAGAGCATCAAGACGGAATGTCGCTCCAAGAGCCTCAACATATCGGCACGCTGTCGAAATCAGCATGTCCGACCGCTTCTCTAGGCGAGAAAGCGCGCTCTGATTCACATTAAGGCGATCCGCAAGTTCGAGTTGGCTGATACCGGTCATGAGACGAAGATGGCGAAGGCGCTTCCCAAGATGGCCAGTCCAGGAAGAGGGTCTAGAAGCGGGTGTATCGGACTTGGGCACGGTTGCCTTTGAGCAATTTGCGAATCACTGGTTTGACGGTAAGTCACGCCATATGACTTTCAAGTCATATCAAGCTGGTGGTCCATTCCCCCAAACAGTGTTGCAGGGAAGACTCGTTTCTGGGGTTGGCTGGCCGAATGCATTCTTAAACCGCCACACATTGCGTTCAACCATGAGAGGCCGAAGTGACCGGCAAAGACATCCAAAACGATCTGATTGCACGTCTAACGCCCATGATGGCGGACGGTCTGATTCATCGCGAATGGAGCATTCGGGCGGGGGCAGATGATGTCTTCGCGGACGTGGACGCTTACGCGCCGCGCTTGGATATTGCTCTTGGCCCGTTCAACACAACATTCGGCCGGCGCCACGAAGATGCGGAGATCATTCGTCAATTCCGGAGCCCACTAATCGAGCAGTTGCTGAACGCCATCATCGATCAGAACCCGCACTTTTACGAAAACAACAACCCGCGTTGCCTCGTCGGCATCGAGGTCGAGTATGCAACGTCTTCGAAGCATATCCTGGGCGGCATAACCAACGCCGGTATGTTGGGCATGCTTGGGGTGGTTGTGGGCAGCCCGCAACTGATTGGCAAGGTGCGCCGCATTCATGCCTACGTACAGAATCTGCGCCAAGTGGAGAAAGCACCGGGTGAAATGTTCGGAAACGTCGGATGCTTCGAGCATGAAGAATTTTTGCAATTGCTGGCCGACGTTGGGTAGTGAACGACGTTGGCTAGCGACTGGCCCATTGCTATCAGCTAAAGTTACGGTTTCTCACCGACAGGCGTAATATACTTCAGATTGTCATTCGGTGACTGAACAACCAGTTAGCTAACTATCGCATGTGATACCGACGGCAACGTTGCGAACTCAGAAACAACCGCCGTCTCACCATCGCCTTCCAGAGGCAAACGGGTCGCGAGGCGCGGTCATTATGTACGGGCCGGTTAATACAATTCCTTGCTGCTGCTGCTGCGCGGTGGCGAACCATTCCAGCAGTAAGAGGATGGCGTCGACCTGATCGTCATATCGGGCGGAGGGAAAGCCCAGGAGTTCGCGCTCGAACTCCGCGAGCCAGGGTGCTTCGCCCGGAAACAGGATCCGTGCGGCCTCGAAGGTACCCTGCTGGCGAAGAAGGCGAGTCTGCTTGTCGTCCTTGGAATGCTTGCCAATCACATTGAGCTTTGTCTCACGCCGGAGGTCCTGGATGAGACCCGGGCCGGAGGCGGTATCTTCGACGATGACGAGATTCACATTCCAGCGCGCGGCGAGCTCGACTATTCGGGCCGCCATCTGACGGATTGTCCAGTGTCCTCTCACCATATCGAGAAGGTGCAGGGTCTTTTCGTATTCGCCGGCGACAGCGATCGCGGTGTAATCATTCTGCTCACCGGGCTTGGCGGCGGGATCACAGGTGAGGACGACGCGCTTGTAGCGGTACGGGTTCTTCGACTCGTAGCGCTTGAGCCACTCCCGCCGGATCAGGTTACCCTCGTGCGGCGTCGGATTCTGTTGATACTGGGCTTCGAACATCCGGCTGCCGTGCTGGCGTTTGAGATCTTCGTAGTCCTGAGGGCGGTCGCGGCCCGGCTGCAGTAGCTCGCCCTTGGGGCGGTTGTAGAACTTGCCACCGCCGACCGAGTAACGGCGGCGCTCGGTTGCAATGGCCGGAATGACAAGGTGCGGCCAGCCTTTCTCGATCAACATGCCGGAAAGGTCGTCGGCATGAAGGCGCTGCTGCACCACGAGGATGCGGCTTGTGCCCAGATGCTCCTGGCGGCTCATGGCGGTTTTGTCGACCCATTCGTTGTTCCTGGTCCTGACGACCTCGGAGTCGGCATCCTGCGGTTTGATGGGATCATCGATGATGAGATAGTCGGCGCCGCGGCCGGTCAGCGATCCTCCCACCGAGGTGGCAAACCGGTAGCCCCCCGCCGTGGTCTCGAATTCGGTTTCGGTGGTCTTGCGGGGATTGAGGCGCGTTCCCGGAAACAGGCGCTGATAGAAATCTGATTCCATCAAGGTCCGTGTGTCGCGGGAGAACTTCCGGGCAAGGCTGTCCTCGTAGCTGACGCAGATGATCTTGAGTGAGGGATCATGCCCCAGTAGCCACGCAACGAAGCACACCGAAACGATGGTCGATTTGAGCGTGCGTGGCGGCAGATTGACGACGAGCCGGGTGTGGCCGGGGCTCTGCATTTTCTGCAGCGCGTGAGTGAGCGCCTTGATGTGCCAGCTGAGCGACACCTCGGCTCCGGGATTGACGATCGGAACGCTCATGCAGGCAAATGACCCCAGATCGATGCGATGGAGCGCGTCTGCCGTCTCGCGATTGAAGTTTTTCATCGCCTCGTCCTCTTGGTTGAAGCTGTCTTGACCGCCCGGGGTGCAAAGTGGCGCAGGATTCGCAGCTCATCGGATTCCACGGAGATCGGCGCCGCGGCGGGTGCCTGCTGTTCCATCTGCGCGTTCAGTTGCAGCGTGACGCCGATCGCCTTGACGTCGCCGCTTAGGCCCTTGGCGATGAGGGACTTTATGAGCGCCACCCGTTTGCTGACCTTTTTGGCCTGGCCGTTCTCACGTACCGTGACAGGCTTGGAGAGTTCGCTTTTGAGCTCGGTTGCGAGATTGCGACTGCCCGTGGGTCGCCCCTTCGGGTTGCCGGATTTTCCGGGTTTGAACCGGTTGGCTTTGGGCGGCCTGGAATAACCAACATCAGATTGTCTGGTCATCGCACAGCACCCCGCTGAATCATCGAGATGGATTTGTCATCTGACGAGCACCGTTCGTGCGATAGCTCTGCGAAGGTCTTTCCGGATTCATGGCGTGCCGTCTCGCCTGTGGCACGCTCCCAGCGGCGGATCGCGAGGTCGACATAGGCCGGATCGATCTCAATGG
The DNA here is from genome assembly GCA_036267515.1 of Rhizomicrobium sp. Classification (GTDB taxonomy): domain Bacteria; phylum Pseudomonadota; class Alphaproteobacteria; order Micropepsales; family Micropepsaceae; genus Rhizomicrobium. The sequence goes on along the minus strand of DATAVW010000175.1, from coordinate 28,774 downwards.
CGCGGGCGATCCGGCCCGTACGTTGTGCGGCCAATAGCACCGTGCCGCTGCCGGCGAAGGAATCCAGGACGATGCCATTGCGCCGGCTGCAGTCGCGCATCAAATCGGCAATGAGCGCCACCGGCTTGACGGTGGGATGGGCGTCCATCTCCTCCTTGCGGTTGGCGACCAATGAGTTGACGCCGGGATAGTCCAGCACATTGGTGCGGTACCGCCCGCCCTCGCCGAGCCCAAAGTTATTAGTGTGTGGCGCGGTGTCGTTCTTGAACACGGCGACGAGCTCATGTTTGGAACGATAGAAGGCGCCTTGGCCGGCATTGGTCTTGTTCCAGACCAGCAGATTCTTGAACTCGCTGTAGAGCGGGCGTGCAGCCCTCTGCAGATCGTAGAGATGTCTCCAGTCTATAAACCAGTAGTGGATTGAGCCATCGGTGCTTGCGGCGACGGCTCTGCTCATGGCCCGCTCGAGGAACGACACGAACTCGGCGTCGCTCATCTCGCCCGATGCCATCGCGAATTCCCGATGGTGCTTGCAGCCTCTGCCTCTCACGTGCCCGGAAATTTTTACGTTGTAGGGCGGATCGGTTACAACCATCTGGGCGGGTTCGCCGCCCATCAGGACTTCGTAGGAACGCGCTTCTAACGCGCTTCCGCAATAGAGACGGTGGGGACCCAGCTGCCAGAGGTCGCCTGCGATCGAAACCGCCGGTCCCGACAACCCGCTATCGTCGAGATCATCGTCCGGGTCGTTCACCTCTTTCTTCGTTGGTGTTCCATCCAGCAGAATATCGACCTCGCCGGTCGAAAACCCTGTCAGCTCGACGTCGAAATCGAGATCGATCAGTTCGCGGAGGTGGTTCTCCAGCAGATCGAAATCCCAAACTGCCTGCTCGCCCAGTTTGTTGTCTGAAATAACAAGCGCACGTTTCGCGGCAGCGCTGAGACCGGTGACCGTAAGGGTCGGCACCCGATCCAATCCCAACCGCTTTGCAGCTTCCAAACGTCCGTGGCCGCAAAGGATCGTGTTGGTCTCATCGATGAGGATCGGATTGGTCCAGCCATTCGCGATAACCCGCATCAGCCGCGAGATCTGGGCTTGCGGGTGCTTGCGCGGATTGCCGGGGAACGGCCTCAAGCTTGCGGTTGGCTGGAGAACAACTTCCTTCGCCAGCTGTGCGCGGGGCGTCGGATTGTGCGAACGACTGGGAGCGATGCGGTGCATGTCAAACCTCCTTCAAGAGAGGCGGCACATGATCGATCAGCGCTGGGTTCCCGCACGGGACGCATTTGTCCCGCAGCCAATGACGTCTGGCTGGGTCCGACAGAACTGACCATCATGACCGCGTTGGTTGCGGATCAATCAGGGACGCGTGGGCGTGGGCTGTTCATCGCCCGAAGCTTTGATGACGCTTCGTTTGGCGATCTGTGGTGTGTGCGTACTGGCCGCTGTAACTGATGCTCGTAGCAACGCGTCCGCACGACGGGAGCCTGAGCACCCGCCTGATGAGTGAAGACTGTCTGATTCGCTGGGCCGCGAAAAGAGGGTCAACTGAATTTTTTATGCGCCTCGTTCTGCGGTAGAAAATGAGGTCGTGACGGAGCCACGGCTGACTATCCGGGATGTTCGGTTCGGGTTTCGCTAACGGTCGTGCTGATCTTCGTTGTCACGGGAGGGTAGCGGCGAACTTGTGTTCAATCATCGCGTGGGTGCTTTGGAAGAATAACTCAAGACGATAACAGCGCCAGCACTTGCGCTAATCAGGTTCAATCGCTGCGCCAGCTTTTAAGGCCAAGCGACTGGACGCAGAAGTCGGCGGCCAATCGGCCAATGAGGCGGTCAACATGACCGCCTCATTCAACCGAGGGTGCGTGGAAAGGCTATTGCGCGTTTCGCAGATAGCCGTGCGCGACGTTGTTGCTGTCATCGTAGAATCCCACGATAGGCGGCGCGCGGCCGTCGTCGATGGTCTCCGCGAATGTCCCGGCTGCATGCCGCTGATCGAATGTTTTGAGCTTCCCGTCGCTTGAGCGCGCAAAGGCATGTGCTTTGTTGCTGCCGTCTCGGAAGTATCCGACGATCTCCCCCTCTTTGTTCATGCCCATGGCATAGGTGCCGATCGAGTCCGGGGCGTCGAAGGTTGTGATCGTGCCGTCGGCGGCACGAACAAAGCTGTGAACCACATGGCTGCTATCAATAAGGATTCCGGTCACCGTGCCCGCATTGTTGATGGTGTATGACTCGGTGCGGGTCGATCCCGGCGGATCGAATGTTGTAATTGTCCCGTCCACACGGAAGACGGTGCCGCACCGGATGGCAGCCCAGTCCGCCGGCAGAAGTAGTTCCGAAGAGATTGCCTTCGCGATCACGTAGAAGCGGCGTGCCGGGTTGGTCGCCATCGCGGGCGCTGTCGAAGGCATAGAGCACGGATTCCGAACCGTCCGGCGCAAGCTTGAAGACCACACCACAACCGACGGAGCCGCAGCCTTTGCCGCCTTGCGTTGCGGTGCCGTACAGATTGCCTGCGTGGTCCCTGATCAAAGCGGCGACGGAGGCGCCACCGTCGGTCCCGCCTTGAAATGTGTAGAGCACGTGAAATTTGGGCTGTGCAGCGCCGGGACCGGCAAGCAGCGCGAAACACCCAACCACCAACAGCGAAACGGCGGTTGAAATTCGTGTCATCTCAAACCTCCTGACGCCTGACCCGTCTGCCATACATTATTATAACGCCTCGCACGATCCACCTTCGCAGAAGAGGTGGCTTAAACGCGGAGAAATACTCAGTCGCGCTCCTTGGTCCTGCCAAAACACTTCGACCGATCGTCGAATGGTATCTCGCCAGATCGGTACGCATGTCAGGTGTGATGACGGCCATGTGGCTCCAGACGTTGCTTGGTCCGAGGTCAGGCCAATCCTTGACATGCCGCTTCAATAGCCGGTGAAATCTGGGCTTCCTTTTACGACCTTGCGAGGACCGCACCCGCCTCACCTAACCGCAATTGCTCATCTTGCGGGCACCCTGCGAGCGTAATCCGCTCACTAATACGATTGCAGAGTTTGACGTGGCTGGCGCCATTTTCACTTAGCTTATCGCTATCAACGCTTCCGGCACGATTGTTTAGGCCTAGCGGTAATCTGCAGCTTTGGAATGTAGCCAACAACGGCGTTGTTTGGGAAAGCGATACCCACGGGGAGACGCTGGCCATGCAGGCGGATGGCAATCTCGTCATCTATAACCATGCGGGTCAGGGCGTGTGGTCGAGCGACACGTCCGGAAATCTGGACGCATGTTTCGCAGCTCAAGACGACGGAAACTTGGTGATCTATACCGCCAATCTGGCGATAGGGCTCTGGAGCACAGGAACAGACGGCAAGTAACCTGCAGCAGGCCGGCGCAACTGGAAAGGATTTGCGCGATCCGTCCGGTTTAACCCCCGCCAGCGACACGGCATAGGCTGAGGGAACTGTCTGCGGTGGCTTCCCCGAACTGGGGGACCGGCATTAGGCCTTACCGCTGCCTCGCGAGCAAGGTTCGCTTCTAGCGCCCGCCCGCTGGCGTTTGGCATTTGAGCGGCTCCTGGCGGGTCGTCCCGCAGGCCGGACAAGGCGATTTTTCGACAAGCTCTGAACCGGAAGTGCAGCCAGATATCCTGAACGTGGGCGTTCGGGACGTAGTTTCGTCGATGCAGCATCAGCCAACCAACGAAAGGCTTTCACGACTGGCTTTGTGACAGGGACTGCACAACGTTCTTTGACCGGCTTAGAGGTGTAGAGGCAGTGCGTTGGCAGAATAAAGCCGCTACTGGCTTTATATTCATCGCCCTCCCACCCGGATCGTTTTGCATGTTAGTAACTGGTCGGCTGGGAATCGGAATCAAGGGCGCAGGATGGCTGACGAATCCGACGATATCGGCGCAAAATCTTCCGGATCCGATCCCCTCGCTTCTCGTTTGTCGCTCGACGTCACCCAAGCCGAGGAGGGGCGCGAGTATCTCCGCCACCAGAATGAAATCGCGATCCTTCAGATCGAAAATCTGAAAAAGCAAGACAAGTACGAGACTTCCCATCTTCGCTGGCGACGCTTCAACGATCAGATGCGCGGATTTCTGCAGGTGTGGTTTGTCGTCGTGGGCGCGCTTGTTGTCGCGGCGCTCGCCGCCGCAGTCTGGTCCGCTGCGCATGACGACGCTTTGATAATCGATGTCTTTAAGGTGCCGTCCGATCTAGCCGGCAGGGGGCTTACCGGAGAAGTTATCGCGAGCCAGTTACTCGATCAGTTGACGCACATACAGGCCGATACCGATTCTAGCCGTGCGCCCAGTTCTTATGCGAGCAACTGGGGAAACGACATAAAGGTCCAAATCCCAAACACGGGAATTTCCATCGGAGAAGCGTACCGCTATCTTGCTGCTTGGCTCGGACATCGGACGCATATTTCCGGCGAGATCTTTCGAACAGAGAAAGGTTATGCGCTGACTGTGCGCATCACCGGTGCCGCGGGCGTCCGCTTCGAAGGTTTGGAAAGCCAACTCGATAGCCTCATCGCGCACGCGGCAGAGAACGTCTATGGCGGAACGCAGCCGTTCCGCTACGCTATCTATTTGGCGGGCCACGGCCGCAATGCGGAAGACGAAAAGGTCTTACGTGGTCTTGCGCTTGGCGGACCCGTCTCCGACAGGCCGTGGGCTTACACCACGTGGGCATATTCCGCGCAGAATGCCGACGACATGCGCGAAGCGCTAAAGCGCGCGCGGATGGCCGTCGCGCTCGCGCCGGACCTGCCACTTGCCCAGAATAATCTGGCGTTCTTCGAAGCTGAGGTGGGGGACGATGAGCGGGAGCTGCAAGCTTCTCGCGCCGCGCGACGCGCACTTGACGGCAATGGCGCTCATCTGATGATTGCGCGTTCCGCCGCCGCTATCGGAACGCAGACCGACGCAAACATCGCGGAAGAGTTGGGTGAATTCCGCAATGCTGCCGCTCAGTACAGGAAAATCACCGCTGCTCCCGACTTCGAAGGCTCACATTGGCTGGCACGACGCATGGGCGCGGCAGACCTGGCGCTTGCTCACGATGTTAGCGGCTCGCGCCGGCTGCTTGGGACTGATCTAGATTCCGCGCTCATGGCACAGAGCATCGACGGCTTCGGCTGGCAACTTCCAAATTTCCGATTCGCGCAATTCGAACAGCTTGTCGCTCTCGGCGATTGGCCGGCAGCGCGTACGGATGTAGAAACCGCACTTTCCACACCTCAGGCTGCGGTACTGAGTGCAAAGCCCTTTCTTCGTGCTCAGGTTTGGCCACGGCTGGCATTGGCCCAGGCAATGGCCGGCGATTCAAAGGCTGCGTGGTTGACACTGAAAAAGACATCGCTGGATTGCTATCCTTGCCTGCGGGTGCGCGGGCAGATCGATGCAATGCAGAAGAATTGGCACGGAGCGGGCTATTGGTTCGCAAGCGCCGTTAGGAGGGCGCCATCGATTCCGTTTGCCTATCTCGAATGGGGCCAGATGCTACTCGCCAATGGCGATAAGGACGGTGCCATCGCGAAATTCAGCGAAGCCCATGCGAAGGGGCCTCATTTCGCTGATCCGTCAGAGATATGGGGCGAGGCATTGATCGCAAAGAACCGCTCAGATCTTGCGCTGTCGAAGTTTGACGATGCCAATAAGGACGCGCCCAACTGGGGCAGGCTGCATCTCAAATGGGGCGAAGCGTTATGGTGGTCCGGGAAAGCCGTGGAAGCGCGCAAGCAGTTCTCCATTGCTTCGCATCTCGACTTGTCCATCGCGGACAAGACGGAGCTCGGACGGATATCGCATCGCTGATGGTACACGCTGATTTGATGACCGCTGGCGTGCGGCCGTTCAGTGAATCACGGGCTGTGTCGCGCCCTGCTATGTTAACCGCGCCGTCAGTCGCGTGCTGAGGGTTGAGAGACCTCTGAGGCGCCAGCAAATACGGTGTCCGCGCTCCCAGCTCTGACCAGCGGAGCGCACATGCGCCTCTATCGATTTCGTATTGTGAAGCCACCTAATGAGTTCGTGTCCTCGCACGAACATGAGTGTTCGAACGATGCAGCAGCAGCGACCAAGGCGCGAACCTTCTGCGATGGTCACAACGTCGAGGTGTGGGAGGGAAGTCGCTGGGTCGCAACCATTAAAGAATATTCGGCCAATTCGGGAAGTCCGCCGTCCCGCGTATTGCCATAGCAGGACGCGATCAGGCGACGGCGGAAATGTCAGAGTCGATCTACTTGCCTATTTCCTCGCGCGCAGCATGGCGATGGTAGCCGCATTCGGCCGCCCGCGCGCGCGGTCAAGCCACGTCTTAACGATGTCGTCTGAACATTCCTGCGCGCCGTCGCGGATCAGCGCTTCCTGCAGCGCATCGGGATCCACGGCAATGTATTCGATAGCGCCGCCCGCCTGCGGCAGCCGCATCGTTGTTGCCACTCGGCGCCACGCATTCACCACAAGGGAATCCACCTGCTCCTCCTCGGTGTCGACAATGTAGGAGCCAGCCGGCTGCATTGTCTCGAAGCCTGCCAGAACAAACGGTCGCTGAAAAAGGACGGTCGCGCTGCTGGTTCTTGTCATGATCGCTCCTTCACCAAATCATGCAGACATTCAAATGGAAGAAGGCAGCGCGGCGGCGAGCTTTCGCCCACCACCTGCGCCACCATCCCCCCGACGAGCGTTAGCCCAAATCGCGGGACTCGTTCGCTTGCGCGACCGCGCCTCACACGAAGGCCTGCATCGCCGGAATCAATATGGAAAAGGAAATTAGCTCTTCTGCGCCGGGTTCGGCACAGCCTGCGGATCGTTGCAGGAGTCTTCTGTGTGTCGTGCTGTGGCGATCCGGTGGCTGGCTTAGCCGGTGCGGTGGAGTCAGATTCCGGCTTCGTGTTGGATGTATTCGTCATTTTTTGGGGAGTGCTCTCGAAAGCAGAGGGCAAGAATTTGCCGCTGATTGTTATGTGGGATGCGGCAGGACAATTACCATCAAAACTCTAGTTATGGCTTTGCACGATGGGCCGCCCGCCATTTTGCGTCATTCGAAATAATAGAAACGGGATGCTGGCACGCAAAACTCCCTGCGAAATGCGGCACTTCCAGCGCCTGCTGGCGCTTGCCTTCACGAAGACTATCCCCCTCGCCTTTGGTCGGCTCACCACGGGGGTTTGGATTTGCGTTCTAGCTTCTCTGCCAGCCGGTCGTACTCCGCCGCCATTTCCAGAAACGACCCTCGCGCAAGGGGACTCGTCGCCCCTCCGCAATTCCTCGAAACTGTCGCGCAGTTTCTCGGAAACCATTAGCGCGGGAGAGATCATTAGGAGCAGGTCGCAAAAGCTTTGCTCTGATTCCTGACGGCCGTTAGAACGGGGCGGGCCGGACCTTGCGTCCCCTCGCTTGGGGTCAAGCCCTTCACATTGTCCAGCCCTGACCCAAAACCGCGCATGCCAAAAGTCACACAGTACAGGGCTGCGGACACAAGGCGCTCAATCTTGCGAGATCACAATGGTGCGAAGGTCCACAGTACCCGCGACCTATTCACTTGCTTCACCATTGAACGATTCTCCCGTGATAGCCGCATGGCCGGTATGGCTTGCTCCGTGTGCCGCTCGACAAGGATTCAAAACAGAGATGCTCCTCAACAGGTACACCAGTAACCTAGCACGCGCTGGCGACATGGTGTGAGATAACCGCCCTTGGTGGCAGGTGGCTCACATGAAGCGGGTGGAAGAGTATCTCAGGAATGCGCGTGAGTGCCGCGCCATTGCGGCTCGTACCGGCGCGACAGAAGGCCGGGGCCATTTTATCCGAATGGCCGAAATCTGGGAGGCGTTAGCCCGTGAACAGCGAACCATTATCGAAGGCGGCTTCGAGTCGCCCGAGGACAAGCCTGCCGACTAGGCCCTAGACGAATCGGATTCCCAAGCGTTCTGTAAAGCGTCGCCAGCAGAAATCGTTGGCCGCTGGCGCTAGAGAGACATTCGAGACACCCTTCAGAGTTCGTGTCCGCGCTCCCGCTCGATTTCGCAGGGAGCCTGTGTGCGCATGGATGGTCAATTTCGGCCCGGGACTTCGGCCCGGTGGTATCTCCAAATGGCTGGAGAAGCTCGACAGGTGGCGTTAACGACGGAAGACCCGGCTGTTAAGCACTCCTTTGAACACTTGGCCCTGAATTGGGAAGAGTTGGCGCGTCGCGTCTCGTCGCGCGATGGCGAAAACTAGGCTCTAGCCGTAAGGTCTCACCGCGTCTGAGAATCGCCGCCCTGGCTTCACGACGCTTTGCCTCTCCCCGACAGATATCGCAGAGCCGCCACCGCTTTGCGCCGCATGGCCGGTATGACTTCCTCGTTGTGACCGCCACGATGATTGTTCACGTGCAAGAATGCATCGGCGACACATCGTGCCAGACTTCCCACCCGCAGCGGGCGATGTGCTTCACAACAGCGTCTGTAAGGGCGCGGCGTTCGTCGTCTGTGAAGCGGCGCTTCATGCGCGCGAACGTTTCGCTTTTATTATTCTTATTAGACACGCTTCTTTGCTGTGTAATCGCCCTGCCGTTCGGACGAGAGCGAAATTGGTCCGAACCGGAGAAAAAAAGAGCGCCGCCGAAGCGGCGCTCCTTGTTTCTGTTTTTACGGTGTGATTTTGAAGACCACCCCCGCTGAATACGTGTCCGTCGGCGCATCGTAATACCCTGCGCTCGTGCCGAAGATGACATTTCCTAATAGAGAGGGGCTGCTAAAGACCACATATGGTCCCGAAACGTGTTGCTGCGCCGCGAATTGATTGCTCACGATCGTGTCGGCGTCGCTGACCGGCGAAATCGATACCAGCGCGCCATAGATCGCCGACTGAAAGTCGCCGCAGGGATCGAAGAACCCGCCACTCCCCATGAACGTCAGGATCTGTCCCTTCTTGTCCAGAAGCGTGTTGTATTGCGGATGATAGAGGCCGTAATCCGTCGTCGGCGAACATTGCCCCTGCGGATCGCGAAAAGTGTGCACCTCGCCAAAGGTCCAGTCGCCACCGGCAGGCGGTACCAGAGTCCAGACAGTCCCGTTTCCGGTGTGAGATCCGCCGTCATATTGCGTGGTGCCAAAGAGGTCGCCCTTGCCATCGAGAGCCGGAATTCCCGACGGACCGTAGCCGTCGTCGCAACTGCCGCTGTTTTGCGTCGTGCAAAATTCGTGGATATTCCCTCCTGTCCAGGAGCCGTTCTTGCTGCTGGGCGGGCTCACTTCCCATACCGCGCCTAGATGCGGCGTACCGCCACCGTATTCGACACCGAAGAGATTGCCCGATTTGTCCCGTACCAACCCTATGGGCTGGCTGGTGCTGGTTGGAAAGGTATAAAGAATCTTCACTTTGCTCTTGGGCTTGCCTCCATCCAGCAGGCCGGCAGGTACCTGGAAAATCTTTCCGCAGCCGTCTTCTGCATTACAGCCGAGTGTGGCTAGGCCGTACAGATTGTTGTGCCTGTCGAACGCGACCCTTCCATAGCCGGAGCCCACGACACCCAGATCTCCCATGCTGGCCGGCATCTGGACGACGGTCTTGAAGGTCCAGCTGCCGCCGGCTTGCGGCTTTATCAACTCGAAAAGCGTGCCTTGGGGGTCAGCGTTAGGATTCCCCCCGCAGCCATTGGCCATGCCCCAAACGTTTCCAGCGGAGTCCGCCACCAGTTCTCGGCCCGGTGATCCGCCATCGATATCGCAGGCGAAGGCCTTGATGAGCGATGACCTGTAGGTCTTGTGGTTGGGCGTCAGCAGCAAGATCTGGCCGCTGCCGTTCGGACCGACAGAGGAGATAACGAATACCGTGCCATCCGCATTGGCATGTGTTCCGATCAAATAGTCGCCCGGGGCGGTAGATTGATAGATCGTCTGGAGCTGGCTCTTTGCCACAGCGGGAGTCCCGAGCAGGAAAGCCGCGCTCGCAACCGCACAGGCAACGTTGGGGGTGAAACGATGTCGTTGAGTCATGATAATATCTCCGGCCTTGGGTTGATTGACCGTCGGAGAGGGGCACGCGTGGGCATACAAGTCCTGACGGAATTCCGAATTCCGCAAAGAAATCTCGATTTGCCCGTAACCACGGCCTCCGATGCACGCTAGAGCAGTGCGCCGGTCCCTGTTGTGGCGTTTCCGCAACGCGGTTTTCGACGAGCAGGCGCTGACTCTGAGCGTGAACGGCGCCCAGGTCGAGCTTGAGCGCCGTCCGTTGGAGCTTCTCTCATTTCTTCTTATGCATGCCGGCGAAGTCGTGACGAAGGACGAGATCCTAGACGCGATCTGGCCCGACCGGGACATTTCGGAAGCCAGCCTGACCAAATGCGTGGCCCGGCTGCGCAGCGCACTATCCGACGACGAACACACGACCATCCGCACCGCTCACGGTTTCGGCTACCGGTTCGCCGCCCCCGTAACCGTCCAGGACGTCGAGGCCCGGGCACTGGTCTTGCCGCCCAAGGTCGAACTCTCGCCGGGCGACAAGGCCCCACACCGGCCAGGCTGGACGTTGGCCCGTAAGCTTGGGGCGGGCGGATTTGGCGATGCCTGGCTCGGCCAACTTTCCGGCACTGACGAGCAGCGCGTGTTCAAGTATGCGTCGCAAGATTCTGGTCTTGTCGCGCTGCGCCGCGAGGTAGCGCTGGGGCGTCTGTTGCGCGAGGGGCTTGGGCCGCGCGACGACCTGAACCGCATTCTCGACTGGAATTTCGCCGAGCCGCCCTACTTCATCGAAACCACCTATTGGCCGGAAGGTAACCTGGCGGAATGGTGCGAGGCGCAGGGCGGCGTCGGAGCCGTGCCACTTGGAACGCGCATTGAGCTTGTCGCTGAGATCGCGGACGCACTCTCCGCTGCGCACAGCATGGGCGTCCTTCACAAGGATATGAAACCGGCCAATGTGCTGATCCGCACCGGCGCGGCCGGACGGCCGAGAACCGTGCTGACGGATTTTGGCAGCGGCCGCGCGCTCGATCACAGCCGGTTCGCCGCGTTTGGCATTACCGGATTCGACGGCCGTGTCACAGGTCCGGAAGTCACCAGTGGCACAGCTTTATATCGCGCGCCGGAGTTGCTGGAGGGCGGCACGCCAACCGTCCAAGCCGACCTTTACGCACTTGGCGTTTTGCTGTTCCAGATCGTCACCGGGGATTTTCGCCGTCCCCTTGCGCCCGGATGGGAACATCTTGTCGTCGACCAGATGTTGCGTGCGGACATCGCAATGGCAGCCGCAGGAGACCCTGAGAGGCGGCTAAGCGATGCCGCGGAGTTCGCCAGGCGCCTGCGCCATCTTGATCAACGCCGGAGGGAGGCGGATCGCGAAGAAGCTGCGCAGGCCGAACTTGGGAAAGCGCGGATCGCGCTGGACCGTGCGCGAGCGCGGCGCATCCCCATCATCGCTCTGGTCGCTGCGCTCGCCGTCGGTCTTTCCGCCAGCACCTGGATGTATTGGCGCGCGCAACAGGAGAGGTCGCGTGCGGAATCCTCGGCCGCGCAGGAGCGCGCCGTGACCAGCTTTCTCACGGATGATCTTCTGTCCTCCGCCAACCCGATGTTGGCAGGCAATCCTGACATTAAGGTGAAGGATGTTCTCCGTACGGCGGCGGCCAATCTGCAGAAACATTTTCCCAGCGGTGGATTGGATCGCGCCGCGATCGAAGCTGTGCTGGGCCAGGTCTATGCCGGTCTCGCCGAGCCGAAACAGGCCGAAGCCTTGCTCAAGACTGCGTTGCAGCGTCGCCGCGCCGTGCTCGGCGAAGCCGCGCCGCAAACGCAGGCCATGCGTATCGCCCTGGCGGATCTGTATGAGCGCGAAATCGAAAATCCCGCCTTGGGAAAGATCGGCCACGACATTTTGGCTGCGGGATCGACCGACGTCGCAACACAATTGCACGGGCGCTATGCCGTCCTGCTTTTCGAATGCGACTCTCAAACCGGTACAGCGTGCACAAACGCTCTACGCATCATGCTGGCTGATACGCGCAAAGCCCTGGGGCCGCACGATCCCTTCGCGCTCCGAGTGCAGACGAATCTCGCTTATCATCTCGGGGACAACGCCAAGGTTTCCGAAGCTGTGCCGCTGGCGCGTGAAGCAGTCGCGCTCTCGGCACAGATTTACGGGGCCAACCATCCATTGGTACAGGAACGCCGCTTTCAACTCGCGGAAATCTTGATCGAAGCCAACTCTGTTTCGGAAGCCATCTTGATTTTGGAGGATGTCAGACGCGTTTTGCTGAAAATCTCCGGGCGCGAGACCGGTCTAACCACACGCGCGATAAACCAGATCGGCCATGCTTACGCGAGTGAGAAGCGTTATGAAGATGCGCTTCGCGCCTTCCATGTGGCGCTGGATTACAACATCGCGACGCATGGTGAATCCTTCGAAGGAACCTATGAAGGCTACAACAATATCGCCAGCGTCCTTGGGAACATGGGCCGCACGAAAGACGCTATCGCCGCCGGAAAAAAGGCATGGGACCTCGAACGCCGCGCGGCGGGCGCGGACAATCCTGACACGCTCTGGTTCGAGAACAACCTAGCGAATTACTACCGTCAGGATGGCAACAACGCCGAAGCCGCCCGCGTCTGGAGCGACGTCGTGCAGCGTGGCCGCAAGCAGTTCACCCATGGCGAATGGGATTTGGCGCATTTCCTGTTTCACCTGGGGGAGATGCAAGCTTTGCTCGGCGACACCAATGCAGCGCGCGCATCGCTTACCGAGTCGGTTCAACGATTCACCGTGGCGCTGGGCGCACACAATAAACGAACGCTAAGCGCGAAAATAGCCTTGAAAAATTTGCGGGCGTAGACCTGCTGACGCCCAACGAAGCCGGCCTGCTGACCCTGAGGGCGTTCGGCCGGGTGGCCGCCGACCTCGCGTGGTGGACCTCGGCCGCCCGGAACGAGTGCCACCGGCAAACTCCGCCCTACTAACCCCTTCGGCCGGTGATTCTTCGGCGCATCAGTCGTGCCTGTTCAGGTGCAGATTGCAGCCGAAACGATGCCCCTTGCTGAGCAGCAGATTTTCCTGTCTCCGCTCCGTGCCTTTCAAATTCGCGAGCATTGTCCTGGCTGCAAGGAGCTTTTACGCAAAGCGGCATGACACAACAATCGGCGCGCTTCGTCCGCCTTATCCGGTTCGACCATCGCCCGCCGTCACTAGGGTCTACCTGATGATCGAGCGCCGAAGCGAGGCCCTGTCCGACACGGTCTAGGTTCAATCCATCGGAACTCTGACGCGCCGTGCGGATCGCGGCGCGGTTTGGTCCGGAGTGATCAGCGAAGCTTAGAGGTCTGGATGAAAGCACGTGGTGAGCACTGCACGATGTCGATATCGTGTTCGAGCGCAAATCGCCTTGACGCCGTGCCCTGCAGGGCAGGCATGAGGAGGACGGCCCGCTGGGGACAGCGGGCCCTTTTGTCAGCAGGTAAAGGGCGCGATGCCAGCATCGTCCGCAGGATCGCCTGCACCATGGTGTATGTCCGTGAACCCGCTTGAGGTCGTGCACCAACCGCTGTTGAAGATGTCCTGCGGAGTCTGATCCTGTCCAACGAAGCCACCAGCCAGTCCGGGGCCACTGATGGATCCGAACGACGTCGAATCCGAGATCGAAGTGCTGTACACCCCGCCGCCGACGATAAGCCCAGCAAAACCACCACACTGAGCGCAGATCGAGCTCGAAACGGCGCCCGTTGCAACAGCATCGTCAATTACGCCAGTATTTGCACCTACAAAGCCGCCAATTACACTTCCTCCAGTGACTGGTCCGCTCGCAGACGAATTGGCGACGGACGCTGACCCGCAGCAGAACTGCCCCAGATTCGACCCAATAAACCCGCCGACGCTGCCGGCAGTCGAGGCAGTAGATGCTACGGCGCCGGTTGCAAACGACGCGGTGATGTTTGGCGTCAAGAAGACGTCGGTACCCGCAACTCCAATCAAACCACCTAGGCTGTATTGCGAACCCGGTCCGGATTCGGAAACCGTGCCTTGACCAGCAAAGGAGTGATCGACGTTGCTCTTCGTATAGCCAATTAGCCCTCCGATAGCACAATGCGAACCCGACTCGTAATCTACTTGCACCGTCGCGAGCGAATTGGAAAAGCTGATTGTGCCCGTGTTAAGGCCGACGAGGCCGCCGGCAAAACAGTCGCCGTCACTGCTAAAGGTAGCAGCAACAGTGGTGTTGCTATCCACGGCTACGTCGAAAATCGTTCCATCATTTTCGGCCGCGAACCCGCCGGCTGTGGTGCTGTTAATTGTCAAGAGATTCAAATGGTGTAGGCGCAAGTTCGCGACGTACGAGGTTGGGCCAATCTGCTGGAACAGGCCGCCGGCCAGCTGGCCGCTCGCGTCCAGGTGCAGATTGCTAATCGTGTTTCCGAGACCCTCGAAGTTTCCCTGGAAAAGGGTTGGGATGGGCGATTGCGTGTACTTGCCGTCCGGTTTGGCATTGTAGCTGGCGGAGAGCGCAAAGTTACCGGATGGATTGCGGGCAATGACCTGCGCGAGAAACTGAATGTTGTTGGCGAGAATGTAGCCTTGGCCATTGATGGTGAGCGGGTTTCCGGCGCTTAGGAAATTGATGCTGCCCTTGTTGCCGAACGAAAGCGCGCCCCCTGCGCCAGTGGCATTGTAGGTCAGCGTGAGCGGTGCAGGGCCTGCATCGGAAACCCTCTTGTTCAGCGTGACATTGCCGATGGCCTGAAACGTGAGGCCGTTCGCGCTCGCCCAGCTGAACGGCGCATTGACAAAAATGTCCGGCGCCTGAGCTGTGGTGGCAATGGTCACACTGCCGTCGCCGAGCAGGCGCGTGAGATCACTCACATTTAACACTGCGATGGCAGCAGTTGGCGTACATACGCCGCCAGAGCACTGCACGTTCTTTGTGGCTTTGGTCGAGATGGTGACGCCCGGTTGCTTCGTCGCTGGGGGAAGCGTCTTCAGCAGATTGAGGAAGGGAAGTTGCGTGGGTCCTTTGAGGTGCGGCAGCGCCATCAGCACGAATTCCCGAACCAACGCAGAGCCGGGATGCATTACACGATGGGCGGCCGGTACAAGGTGCCTTGCCACATTTGTGGTGGATGCGTGAAGAACACTCGGAGCAACGACAGACGCCGCCAGCAAAACCGTTGAAACGATAGAAGAATGTCGCATCGAAGCCTCCCCGCTCACCTATTCTATCTTCGTAACCGCAACGCTATGCTTGGGAAGCTTGAAAGGCGAGGTCTCGCGCGACCCAATCTCGATTGAAGGCATGAAGCAGTTCAAACCCTGCCGGCCGTCGAGGAATATTTTTCACGCGCCTTAACATATGTTACAAAATAAATAGCGGCCAACAGTCATCTCGGCAGACTTGCGAGCAGGAAAGGCTGAAGAACCGGACAAAATGCCGACCGATTATTGAGAAGGTGCAGCTGACCACTTGGCTGATCGAGAACGTCGTCGCACCTTTACGTGTTCATCGTCGCCCAATTGTGGCGCGAAACCATCATCAATGACCTCACGTTCAAGGCAAAGCGAGGCTCCCGCGACGTAACTGGCGTCAACGAATCCCTAACTAGAATTCTGGCACTATTACAGTTTGACCGGACTACGGCCTTAGGTACCCGGGGATAAGGCTCCCAAGTGGCGCCTAGGCTATTGCCATACTTTGCGACACTTTTCCGTTCTCGCTCGCCCGCACTGACGTTATCCGCGCCTAGATTGCCTCAGGCCAGTCCGGCCGGCCAAGCGGGAGGCGTCTCCCGCCAATCCTTGGCTGCACCTTCCACAAAGGTCTTCGCCTCCTCTCGCGTCCCCTGCCAGACAGTCCGCTCACAGAACATGCTGGTTATTTCCAGGGTCGTGCAATCGTCAGCCAGCAATTCAATCGCCCGATGCACAGCCTCACGATCATTTTGGCATTCGGCCGCCACCATGTGGATCATCACGCCACGGTCGTTTAGGCAAAGGAGCTGATAAGCAGGCATCCCAAAACTGCAACTGGGTTATTGCGTCTCGCTTACATATTTGCGCAACCTTCGCGCAATTTGTTTGCAGCCGCGGAACTGCCAGCACCCGGACAGGTTCTCTCAAAGCGTGCGACACGCACACAAGCGGCCCTCGGCGGCTATAAAGCCCTCCACCGCAACGCCGGGGCGCTTCATATGCAGCGGTTCACCGGACCAATGGCATGCATGCAGTCAATTTGATTGGTGGACTGGCAGCAATCTGTTCGATGGCTAGTTTCGTGCCGCAAGCGTGGAAGATCATTCGCACACGGGAGACTCACGACATTTCGGCGAGCATGTTCAGCCTGACGGTAGTAGGCTTCGCGTGCTGGTGCGCGTATGGTGCATTGCAAGCCGAATGGCCTTTGATTGTGTCCAACGGCATCTGCCTCATCCTCTCCGCATTTATCCTCATGATGACGGTGCTACCGCGCTCAAAGAAAGAAGCCGTCGCTGACGTGTTACAAAGCCGAGATTAGGAAACCGGCTCAATGCAAGCCGCCCGATCATTTGATCTAAGAGATGGCACTCTCGTTTTCTGGAAGAAATTCCAGTTTTATCGCTGCAGGCGGCCAGGGAATGAAATATCGCGAACCGTCCTTCTCCGGGTTCATCCATACTCCGCCGTCTTCCCTGATCTTGGCGAGTGCCGACACATACTCGCTTTGCATCAACCGGATCTGAAACTGCAGGTTCCGATGCTCTGCCGGCGCGGGGCTGAAAGTGGTGGAAAAAAGCGTCAGCATGCAGCGTAGGTCATCCGGCTCCTCGGGCGTAGTCGGTTTGGCAAAATCCAGTGCTTCGGCCATCAGCTATCCTTTGGGTTTGTTGCTCGATATTGCAACGGATCAGATCGTATTTCAGGCCTATTCCGACCACTGGCGCACTACGCGCTGCACGTGTTCGGTTCCGAAGGAACCTAACGCTGCGCAACCCTGTTTCCGGACGCAATGGATCGCGATTTGAGCGTCTTTGTAGAACCGGGTTTTTGGGTTGCGTTTGGTTTGCTGTTTATCCTAATTGCTGCGGCCACAGTGGTGATCGCCTACTGCTCCACATATTCGGTGCCTTCAATTTTGGGATGATACAAAATGCCAGATAATCACAAGAAGCGTGGCGGCCGCGACCGCGCCACCGTGGCCGGGAACGAAAGCTACGAGGTAAGCTACTTCGCGCTCAAGCATCAGATTGCGTTGGGACAAGCCCGCACACTCATCGAGCGAATTGGGAATAATCGGAAGAACCTGAACGCGGCCGCCTCGAAGCTCAAGAGCAAACGGCGCACGCGCTAACCGGATCAATGCACGCGCTCATCTGCACCGCGCTCCGCGCGCGAGAGGTCATGAATTATCGCGCGCGGGATGCTCTTCCATGCAAAGTAGCCTTCCGTGCCGCCTTGCTCCAATAGAGCGTCATCTCGCATGGCGCCTTTGAGCGCAGCGTCTTCGCCGAACTTTCGATCATGAGATGCGCAGCGCGCCAGATGTCGATTACGGGAAGGCCATCTATTATGGTGCCACTCAGGTAGTGGTACAGTCTGAAATCAATCGATAAAGGGCGAATGACAATCGGTAGGGATGGGACCGCGCCTTGGGATTAGCACTACAAGGCCTTTTCCCTCCTCTCCTGTCCACGCTTTCCATGTTTCGCCATCTAGTCGGGCATGCCAATCGGCCCTCCTCATGTCCTTCGGCCATAGGCCATCTGGGTGAAGCGCCAGTGCATACCCGAGCGGCAACATCAATCGCCGTTCGCACGTGGTTGACCGATGCAGTGGACGCGGACTCAGCATCGTATGATTTGCACTGCTGCCCGAATAGGCCTTCCATCGCTACCAGATGCCTTGATCCAACGCGCAAATTACTTTTCGTTAGCAGACAGCAGGGTCTTGATGTGGTCTTTGCCTTCAGAACTGTGAATCCAAGTTTCCGCTTGTTCGAACGTCTCGAATGTCAGCGGAACACGATGCGGCTTGACGCGCCCCGCCTCAGGGACCCGCACCTCAAAAGTGCCGGCGAACCGAATGTCCTTAGTCTCCGCAGCGTAAGGCCGCGCCAGTTCCTGTTCCTTTTTTCTCACCAACTAACCTCTTTGAATGATGCTGCGTCGCTTGCTGCGTGTGACCGCGACCTGTCAATGCGCTGCCGCCGCTGAGCCGCTCTGTTGCAACCCAGCCCCTGCCCAGAACGCTTTCAGGCCGTCGGTCACTTCCCGAGGCGTTTCAAGCCTGCAGAGGTACGAGCGCGCGGCGCGACGCGCGATATCAGATATCCATACAGAGTTTTCGAGATAACCGGCAAGATGCTTGCGAAACACGCGCAGCCCAAGCGCCACGCCATAGAAGTGAAGTGTATCCTCGAAATGCTCGAGCGCGATCGACAGCCGCTCCATTGGTCCCGGCTCCAGCAATGATTCTTCGCCTTGCAACGTCCGGTCGATGACCGATGCAATCCACGGCCGTCCGCAACAGGCACGACCGATCATCACAGCGTCCGCGCCGGAACCGGCAAGCGCAAGCCTTGCCGTGCTCGCATCGACAATGTCGCCATTGACGATCACCGGCACTCTCACTGCCGCTTTGACGGCAGCCACTGCTCGCCAGTCTGCTTTTCCCTTGTAAAACTGTTGTCGCGTTCGGCCATGGACAGTGATCGCCTTGACGCCAGCCCGCTCAGCCCGCGCCGCAAGCTCGGGGGCATTTATGCTCGCACTGTCCCAGCCGAGGCGCATCTTCAGCGTCACTGGCCTGGAAGTCGCGCTGACCGCAGCGGCAATCAGGCGCTCTGCCAGATCCAGATCGCGCATCAAGGCGGAGCCCGACAGCGCACCCGTCACTTCCTTGGCGGGGCAACCCATATTGAGATCTATGATATGCGCGCCCGCGGCTTCAGCCATCGCCGCGCCTCGTGCGATCCACCGTGGCTCACGTCCAACAAGCTGAATAACCATCAACGGAAGACCGTCGCCCACGGCCGCCCGGCGCACGACGTCGGGCCGGCCGTGCGCTAAGGCGGCGCAAGCCACCATTTCCGTCGCCACATAGGTAGCACCAAGCCGGGAGGCCGCGCGCCGATACGGGAGATCGGAAATCCCGGTCATCGGCGCGGTCAGCACGCGACCCGGTATGGGGACATCGCCAATCATAAAATGCCCCGGCGGGAATGCTTGGCCAGCTTGCCCGTGAGGCGGCATCGGCCTCACCTGGCCGCCTTCAGGTTCCTTGCGAAGTGTGTCCAAATCGATCCAGCCGTCTCATTGTAAGCGAAGGATTTTGGGCTTGTGCTGAGGATGCCCCCACTGATCAAGGGGCCGCACTGTTTGCAGATGGTTTTTTCCTGTTATTGCCGTTGGTCTTCCCTGTTATCGGGACAACCGTTCCCTGTTATTTTTAGATGGTCAAATGCGCTGAAAGCCACATAGAACGTGGGTTCCGCGCAAACCAGGCAGCTATTTTTCCGCAGAAAATCGAATTTTCCCTGTATTTTTCCCTGTTATTGGCGGAGACCACCTCTCGCGAGACTGCGTCCAACACCAAATTCCAAAGAACCCAAAGGTTTACGCGACTTTCTCGAAACGGGGTCCGTCACACTGAGCGTTGGGGACACACTTGGGAAACATTTCGGGTGGCCTTACTTGTGACCGACGGCCTCGGCTTCCAGAGCGCGATATCTTCGTCGCTTAGAGCAGACAAATCCTTGTATGCGGCATGTGTCAGCTTCTTACTTCCGCGCGCGCCAAAGCCCCATAGGTTATTGAAATCCGGCGCCCGATTAGTCGCACGTGCTCGATTTAGCTATCCAAGCGCGACCTTTGTGAGCGCATCATTGATCGCATCCCGAGGCTTGTCGGATGGTGCGGGATCAAGTCCTCCATCATCACAGTTGACCAGATATGCAGCGGTAAAGCCCTTCTCTGGAAACGTGAAAACCATCGATCCAAAACCGAAGCCGCCCCCACCATGACCGACCCTCCGATGCCCTTCGATTTTCGCCAAGTAAAGGCCAAACCCGTATTCATCCGTTTCGCCGTTTTCTTTGGGCAGACCGTTCGGCAACGATCCGTTCGCGAGCCGGGTTGGGGTCAGCATTTCCTTCAGACTCTCGGGCTTGAGCAGCTTTCCGCTTAGCAGAGCGGCTTGCCAGCGACATAGGTCTCCCGCAGTGGAGTACATATCTCCGCAACCGCGAATGAGGGATACAGGAATTGGAAAGATGCGCTCAAAGCCACTCGGCGCATTCGCAGCGGGGGTATAGCCCATAACGCGTCGAGGCGTCACCGCCCTGTCATCATCAACCCCTGTATCTACTAGGCCGAGCGGCGCAAATATGCGGTTGTGCATGAAGTCGGAATATGCCTGCCCGGAAACGCGCGAAATCACAATGCTCAGAAGCGCGTATCCGGCATTGCTATAGGCCCAGTTCTGCCCCGGAGGGAAATCAAACAGTGGCTTATCAGCCTGCAATGTCTTGAGAAGTGCCTCTTCCTCACGACCTTTACGGACAAGATTTTCGTACATATGGATCGGATCGGTTACGAGATAGTCTGAAAGACCAGCAGTGTGATTCAACATGCGGCGAAGGGTTATCGTATTGCCATTTGGAAATTCCGGGATCGTGCGCGACAGGGGATCATCCAGAGATAGCTTTCGGTCTTCTGCCAGTAGGAGAATCGCCGCCGCCGTGAATTGTTTCGTTACGGACCCGACTCTAAGGATCGAATTCACGGCCATTGGCGCGTTCATTTCGATGCTTCCCACACCAGCCGCATACGTGAATACGGGCTCACCGTTTCGGTATGCGGCAATGGTGATGCCGGGAAACAGTTTTGCAGCAATTGCGCTCCTCGCGATTTCAGTCATGAGCGCAAATTGAGCAGAAGGTAAGCTGTTTGACTCTGCCAAGGATGCTGTTGCTTTTGAGAACCCCAGCGCAGCCATTCCCGCCAACACCGACTGCCTTCTATTCAGGTTCAGAGCCATATAGGATTCCTTTAGGCCGGATTGTCATCTCTGCTTCCGCTTTACTGCGCGCATCTGCAAGTTTGGGTGGACTCCCGCCTCAAGGAGATTGGCGATATTGTGAAGGTGATCGAGGAGGAAAGGCCAGCGGAGAATGATAACGAAGCATCCGTGGTTTGGGCCGAAACGAATTGGGGTGGGGCTGGAGGCCCGTGAGTTGGGAAGGCTGGCTTGCGACCGCCGTATGCGTGGCCGTGGTTATTGGGGCCAACGTCGCATTCAAGGGCACTCCAGCGACTATTTACGCAATACTAGCCGCAGTAGCCGCACTCCTTGTCGTCTGTATTCTTACCGGCACACCGCCGGGATAATTGAAACTGACCCACTACCGGGGGCCGATAACGCGCGGCGTCAAGCTCCGTTCTAATATGCTCCAAAATCGCGTCTCTTCCTGCATCCTTCTTATGGGTTTGGGGCAGTTATGAGGCACCCAAGCGTCGCTTCGAACTCAGCAAGCGCTTGAAGCGATGCCACGTTCAGGGGAAACTGGGCCGTAGGCCCCTCGGAGAATGTAATGGCCCAGCTTTGGGACAATCCCATCGGTACGGATGGTTTCGAATTCGTTGAATATACTGCGCCTGATGTATCCCAACTGCACGCCTTCTTCGAGCAGATGGGCTTTCGTGCCGTCGGCCGGCATCGCTCCAAGGCAGTAACGCTTTACCGGCAAGGGGGAATTAACTTCATCGTCAATGCGGAGCCAGGCAGTCACGGCGCGCGCTTTGCGCAGGCACACGGGCCAAGTGCTTGCGCTATGGCCTTCCGGGTGAAGGACGCATCAGTAGCCTATAGAAAACTGATTGCAGCGGGAGCCAAGCCATTCGCCAATCAAGTGGGGCCGATGGAACTAAATATTCCTGCCATCGAGGGCATCGGCGGCAGCGTGATCTATCTCGTGGATCGCTACGGCGAGCGTTCGATCTACGATGTTGATTTTCTCCCCAGCGATCCGGACAAGGGTTTCGAACATGAAGGCGCAGGACTGACCTACGTCGATCACGTCACGCACAATGTGTTTCGCGGCAATCTGGATCAGTGGGCAGGCTTTTATGAGCGGCTGTTCAACTTCCGTGAGGTTCGCTACTTCGACATCGAGGGCAAACTGACCGGCCTGAAGTCACGCGCTATGACAAGTCCCGACGGCAATATCCGCATCCCTATCAACGAGAGCTCCGACGACAAATCGCAGATCGAAGAATATCTTCACGTCTATAAGGGTGAGGGCATCCAGCACATCGCGCTTGGCGCCGACAACATCTACGAGACTGTAGACGCGCTGAAGGCACAATCGGTGCCGTTCCAGGATACGCCGGAAACCTATTACGAGCGGGTCGATAATCGTATCAGGGGGCACGGCGAGGATGTCGATCGGCTCAAGCGTCAGCGAATTCTGATGGATGGCGCGCCGACGGAAGGCCAGGGACTCCTGCTTCAGATTTTTACGCAGAACGCGATCGGGCCGATCTTCTTTGAGATCATCCAGCGCAAGGGAAATGAAGGGTTCGGAGAGGGCAATTTCCGCGCCCTGTTCGAATCCATCGAACTCGATCAGATCCGTCGTGGCGTGCTGGAGGATCGTCCGGCATGAGCAAGAATTGGATCGAATTCCCGCGCGTCGAAGGCGAAACGTCACGTCAGGCGCACGCCGATTTGCCCGCGGACACCTATGAGCGAGAAATCGGCCGCGATGGCTTCTTTGGCCCAGCAACGCACATTTATCACAAACACCCGCCGACCGGCTGGACCTCCTTCGAAGGCCCGCTCCGTCCGCGCGCATTCGATGCGGTGATGGCAGCGAAGGCGGCCGACGATCCATTCAGTCCGGTACCGCTTTTGTCGAATGCAAGTTGTAAGATGGCGATCTGGCGCTGCGCCGAAGCTATGCGCCACCTGCTGCGCAACTCAGACGGCGATACGCTACTTTTTGTGCATGCAGGCGCTGGCGATCTCTATTGCGATTTTGGGCATCTCGCCTACAGCGAAGGCGACTACCTGTTGCTGCCGCGCGGCACGATGTGGCGCCTTGAGCCATCGCAGCCAACGATATCTCTGGTGATAGAGGCGAGTACTGGCAGCTTTCGACTGCCGGAGAAGGGTATCCTGGGTCCGCACGCCATTTTCGATCCGGCGGCGCTCATAACACCCCAGCTCGACGAAAAATTCCGCGCGCAGTGGGATGAGCGCGAGTGGCGCGTTCGCGTGAAGCGGCGCGACGCCTTCACGACAATCACCTATCCCTACAATCCGCTCGATGCGGTGGGGTGGAAAGGAAATCTCTGTGCGGTGAAACTTAACTGGCGCGACATCCGCCCGGTGATGAGCCACCGCTATCACATTCCGCCTTCGGTCCACACCACGTTCGTAGCAGACCGTTTCGTCGTCTGTACCTTCGTGCCGCGCCCGATCGAAAGCGACCCCGGCGCGCTGAAGGTGCCATTCTACCATTCGAACGACGATTACGACGAAGTGATCTTCTATCACGCGGGCGAATTCTTCAGCCGCGACAACATCAAACCTGGCATGATGACGTGGCATCCCAACGGATTCACGCACGGCCCACATCCCAAGGCGTTCGCCGCGGGCGCGAAGGCTGCGAAAACAATGACGGATGAAGTGGCGGTGATGGTGGATGCGCGCGATCCGCTTGACATCAGCGAAGCCGCCCAGGGAACCGAGGATCACGGCTACGCCAACAGCTGGAAATCGAAATAACGGATGTCTCACACGCTATTGCGCGGAGCGGAGCCGCAGGAGACTCTGGCAAAGGCGGAGTGGTTTCCCGCGGAATACGACATTCCCACGCGCAGGTTGCGCTTTGTCCAATCATCGCGTGGGACGATTGCAAACGAGACGTTTCTGGGTGAAGGCAAGTGGGACTACCGCAACCTGCCTCAGGTGGAATATCCGGAGCGGGTTCTGCTCAAGCATCTTCCCGAAATGCTCCCAAAGCCGCAGATCAATTTCATCTGGCACACCGGATTCTGCTGCTCGACCTTGATAGCCCGTCTCCTGGATGTGCCGGGAAGGAATCTGTCGGTCAAAGAGCCGGGAATCCTGCTCCTGCTGGCCGATGTGAAGCGCCAGAATGCGATGGCGCCGGGCAGAACGTTTTCGCCCCGGTTTGCTGAGCTGCTGTTCCATCTGCTTGGCCGCCCATTCTGTGCCGGCGAGCGGATCACGATCAAGCCCACCAATTCCTGCAATTATATTTTGCGAGACGCGGCTTCGCTGACGGAAGGCAAGCACCTCTTCCTCTATTCGGACTGCCGGAGCTTTCTCATTTCAATTGCGAAGAAGGGCGAATATGGCCGGCAGTATGCCCGCAAGCTTTATGGCGGGATTGTAGGCGACGGCAACGTGCAGGCGCGCTGGCCAGTGGTTGACGCGTTCGAAATGACGGATTTGCAAATCGCTTCCATCGTCTGGCACATGCAGATTGCTGAATTTCAGCGCAGCTGGCCAATGTTTGAACCAGGGCGGGCAAAATCGCTGGATTGCGACGCGTTGCTTGCCGATCCGTTGGAGACTCTGCTGAAAATAGACGAATTTCTCGAGCTTGGGCTCGGCCGTGATTGCCTCGCCGCAAGGATCGCGAGCTCTGTCTTTTTGCGACATTCAAAGGATGGCATGACGGCCTATAGCAGTGAAAATCGCCATGCGGATCACGCGCGAGTCGCGAAAGAGGTGAAATTGGCGCTGGATGAGATAGTTCCGCGCAGTTACGAGCTCTGCAAAGCCACTCCGCGCGGCGCCCCCTTGAGCAATCCGCTCGTTCCTTTGGAAAAGGTCTACGTGTCGTGAAACTCGCCTCTCTCAAGCAAAGTCGCGATGGTATTCTCGTCGTGGTGAGCCGCGATCTTTCGCGTTGGGTGGCTGTGCCGCACATCGCGCATACCCTGCAGACGGCACTGGATAACTGGGCGGATGCGGCGCCGTGGCTGATGCGTGTCTACGATCTGCTGAATGAAGGCCCGGCCGCTGGTGAGAAGCCGTTCGACCCGCGAGAATGCGCGGCGCCCCTGCCGCGCGCGTACCAGTGGGCTGACGGTTCCGCGTACGTCACGCATGTCGAGTTGGTGCGGAGGGCGCGCGGCGCCGACATGCCGCCCAGCTTCTGGACCGATCCGCTGATGTATCAGGGCGGCTCCGACTCCTTTCTTGGGCCTTGCGATTCCGTGCCTGTGGCCGATGATTCATGGGGCATCGATTTTGAGGGCGAAGTCGCTGTCATCACAGACGATGTGCGGATGGGTACGGACGCCGCCCATACCGAGAAGCACATCAAGCTGCTTATGCTGGTGAACGACGTCTCGCTCCGCAATCTGATCCCCGCGGAACTCGCCAAAGGCTTCGGCTTCTTTCAATCCAAGCCGGCGAGTTCGTTTTCGCCGGTGGCGGTGACACCAGACGAATTGGACCAGGCGTGGAGTGGCGGCAAGGTACATCTGCCCTTGCGCGTTTTGTTAAACGGCGAGCGCTTCGGCGAACCCAACGCCGGCGAGGATATGACGTTCTCATTCCCGCAGCTGATCGCGCACGCGGCCAGGACGCGTAGCCTGTGCGCAGGCTCGATCATCGGCTCGGGCACGGTCTCGAACAAAGATGGCGCGCGCGGTTCAGCCTGCATCGCCGAGCGCCGCTCGCTGGAAACGATTGAGAACGGCTCGCCGAAAACGCCATTCCTCAAGTTCGGCGACCGCGTGAAAATGGAGATGCTGGACCTCGACGGCCGCTCTATCTTCGGCGCCATCGATCAGGAGGTGCAGCGTTATGGCGGATGACCTGGTTCTCTACGGATATTTCCGTTCCTCGGCGGCGTTCCGCGTGCGAATAGCCCTGAACCTGAAAAGGCTGAACGCAGAGCACAAATTCGTTCATCTCCTGAAGGACGGTGGGCAGCAGTTTGAAGCCGAATACGAGCGTCTCAACCCGCAGCACCTTGTGCCGACGCTGGTGCATAATGGATATCCGCTGCAGCAGTCTCTTGCGATCATTGAATATCTTGACGAGGTGTTCCCTGATCCGCCGCTGCTGCCTGGCGATCCTCTGGCGCGCGCGCGCGTCCGCGCCATCGCCTGCGCGGTGGCGTGCGATATCCATCCGCTCAACAATCTTCGGATGCGCAAATACTTGCACAAGGAGCTAGCACGAAGCGATCACGAAATCCGCGCGTGGCAGCTACACTGGATTACACTCGGGTTGCAGGCCATCGAAACGATGTTGGCAAATTCCGAATATACCGGCCGCTTCTGTCATGGTGATATACCAACTATTGCCGACCTTTGCCTGATCCCGCAGATGGCGAACGCGCATGCGCTGACTATGGATTTGTCGGAATATCCGACGCTGCTGCGTGTCGAGCGGGCAGCGTACGAATTACCTGCCTTTACCAATGCGGCGCCAAAAAATCAGCCCGACGCGGAATAGCCTCAGCGCAGCACAATCAAAACCGCCAGCGCCTTCGGGCCGTGGGCGCCGAGTTCGAGCGTCTGCTCGATGTCGCCGGTGCGCGATGGGCCAGTAACGAAGTTCACGGTGGAAGGAAGGTCGCCCGACTTCAGTTGCGCGATGACATCTTCCATGTGGCTCAGAATTGTTTCGGCACGGACTACGGCGATCTCAAATCCGGCGCGGAAATGCCACGAAGCAGGAGAATCTGCACGTGCTGGATAGGCGAGGGTGCCGGTCTCCGCGATGCCGAACGCGGCAATGGCAATTGCGGCGTCATCTGCACCGGGCGTGGTGTGCTCGAAAGTCAGTCCGGGGGCTGACATCCACGGCAATACAGAAGCGCTAGGCGGCACATGGACAATGGCTGCCATATTGCGTGCGCGCAGCAGTTCAGCGGCGGCTTGCGGCACGTCGGCCTCACCATTGATGAACCGTACCTCTGCATCCGCAAGCCGTGCGCGTTCAGCAAACGCCTGCACCAGATTGTCAGGTGCAGGTGGGCGATACGACGGCGGTTTAGGGATGCGCTTTGCGCGCCGTGCGCGAATGGCAGAGAAGATGTCGTCGCGCGCGCTCATTTGCGGGCGGTCCACAATTCGCGAAAGGTCTTCCCTTGCGGCGCCGGAAAATCGCGCACGGCAAACCAGTTCCGCACCACCGGCAAAGCGTGCACGCGGCCGTTGCGTGACAGGAGTTTGAGACCTCTCGCCGCTATGGCACTGGCGAGCCGATAGACCCTCGGGCGTTTGGCAAGGAATGCCCACACGCCCAAACCGGCGACCATCGCTTTCGGTGCAGATCCGCCGGCGTATTCGCGCGCGCGCCAATAGCGCATGATTTTCGGCAGCGGAATCTTGACCGGGCACACGTCGGCACAGCGCCCGCAGAAGGTGGAGGCGTTGGCGTGATGGTGCGCAATGCCAACGCCCATCAAGCCGGGATTGAGCGCAGCGCCGATAGGGCCGGTGTAGGTGGCGCGGTATGCGTGACCGCCCACCGCCGCGTAGATCGGGCAGTGATTTAGGCAGGCGGCGCAGCGGATGCACCGCAGCACGTCTTCCGCCTCCGTGTCGAGCAGTCGCGTGCGGCCATTATCCACCAGCACGACGTGAAAGTGTTTTGGCCCGTCGCTCTCGTTTGACGCGCGGGGGCCGCGCATCACGGTCACATAGCTGGAAATGTCCTGCCCCGTGGCGGAACGCGTGAGCAGCCGCAACAGCACCGCCGCGTGGTCCAGATTGGCAACAACTTTTTCAAGGCCGGTAAGGACAATATGCGTCTTTGGCAACAGCCGCGTGAGATCGCCATTACCTTCATTGGTTACCAGGACCGCCGCGCCTTCTTCCGCCGTGAGGAAGTTCGCCCCGGTAATCCCCGCATCGGCAGATTCGAAACGCGTCCGGAGCACACGGCGCGCTTCCTCCACCAGTTCCGTTCGCTCGATCAGCGAGCGGTCCGGGTCGAGCGAGTTGTGGGCTGCCCGAAAAGTCCGTGCCACGTCCTCTTTATTCAAGTGGAAGGCGGGCGCGATGATGTGGCTCGGCGGCTCCCGCCGCAGCTGCACGATGTATTCGCCGAGATCCGTCTCCACCGGCTCGATGCCATTGGCTTCAAGGAAGGGGTTGAGGCCGATCTCCTCACTGACCATCGACTTGCCTTTGATGACCGACTTTGTGCCGGCCTCGCGCAGAATCTGCAGCACGATCTCGCGCGCTTCCTTGGCATCGCGTGCCCAATGCACGTGCCCGCCGCGCGACATCACGTTACGCTCAAATTGTTCGAGCAGTGCGTCGAGATGGGCGAGGGCGTAATCGCGGATAGCGCGGCCCTGTTCGCGCAGGTGTTCCCAGTCGCCATAGCGTTCCGCTGCGCGCGCCCGGCCAAGGGCGAAATGCGTCTTCAGCCGGCCAAGCGCAACGCGCAGCGACGGATCGTGCAATGCGGCCCGTCCCGCCTTGCGAAAGGCGCTCGGATCGAGTGTCATGACTCGCCCAGCGCGGGCTCGTCGCCCATGCCGGCCAGGACTTCCGCCGCATGCCGTACGCGCATCTTCACGCCATTGCGCTGCATGCGGCCCTTCAGATGAAGCAGGCAACCGAGATCGCCGCCCAGCATCAGGTCTGCGCCGGTGCTTTGCGCATCGAGGATTTTTTCGTCCGCCATCCGCTCGGAAATCTCGGGATATTTCACCGAGAACAGGCCGCCGAACCCGCAGCACACCTCCGGTTCTTTCAATTCGCTCAGGCTCAACCCGTCAACGGACGCAAGGAGCTCGCGCGGTTCCGCACGCACG
>DATAVW010000174.1:0-10610 GCA_036267515.1 Rhizomicrobium sp. | reverse complement strand
CAACTACATCACGAAGTCGAACTGGTGGTCGCGCTGCATGGGCGGGGCGCAAACATTACCGCGGCCGATGCAGATGCGATGATTTTCGGTCATGCCGTGGGTATCGATCTCACGCGGCGCGATTTGCAGGCGGAGGCAAAGAAGGCCGGCCGGCCGTGGGACATGGCAAAAGGGTTCGATCATTCCGCGCCGATCGGTGCCTTAAGATTAGGAGTTCCGCCTGCTGCGGGACCGATTTCCCTGACCGTCGATGGCCAGGTCCGCCAGCGGGGCGATCTTCGCGACATGCTTTGGAGCGTCGCAGACATCATCGCGGCGCTCTCCAGCTACGTCGAGCTTGCACCCGGAGACTTGATATTTACCGGAACACCCGCGGGGGTGGGGCCCATTGAGCGCGGACAAACTGTGCGCGGGATGATCGTTGGAACCGCGCCGATTGAAATAACCTTTGAAGAGTAACAATCATGACCATGTTTCGCATTCTCTGTTTGTTGATATGTTTTCCCCTTGCTGGCTGGGCCGCTGAGGACTATCAGCATCGCGTCGAGCAGGTGCTGCTGCAGACTCCCCTGATCGACGGCCACAATGATTTGCCCTGGGAAATCAGAGAGCGCTACAAAGGCGATCTCTCGGCAATCAATCTTGCCGCTGACACCAGCCATCTGCCGGCTGAACCCGATCAGCCCGCACTGATGACCGACATCCCTCGATTGCGTGCAGGACATGTCGGCGCACAATTCTGGTCTGTCTGGATCCCGGTCAGCACCCAAGGTTTCGAGGCCGTGCAAATGACTTTGGAGCAGATGGATCTGGTCAAGCGCATGGCCGCACGGTATCCGGCGGACTTCGCGATGGCATACACGGCGGCGGATATACGCCGCATCCACAAGAGCCGCAAGATCGCATCGCTCATCGGCATCGAGGGCGGCCATCAGATCAACGGATCGCTCGCCGTGCTGCGGCAGATGTACGATGCGGGCGCGCGCTACATGACCTTGACGCACTCCACCAATACTCCGTGGGCCGATTCGGCGACGGACAGCCCTGTGCACCACGGCTTGACGCCCTTTGGCGTGGAGATCGTGAAGGAGATGAACCGATTGGGGATGTTGGTGGACTTGAGCCACGTTTCGGCGGACACCATGAAGGCGGCTCTTAGCGCGAGTCAGGCGCCGGTTATTTTTTCCCAC
Organism: Rhizomicrobium sp.; assembly: GCA_036267515.1. Taxonomy (GTDB): domain Bacteria; phylum Pseudomonadota; class Alphaproteobacteria; order Micropepsales; family Micropepsaceae; genus Rhizomicrobium. The sequence goes on along the minus strand of DATAVW010000174.1, from coordinate 9,420 downwards.
TCCTCGGCGCGCGAGCTCGACGATCATCCCCGCAATGTCTCCGACGAGGTGCTGCGAGCCGTGGCCGCCAATGGCGGCGTCGTCATGGTCAATTTCGCTCCTCCCTATGTGTCATCGGCCCGCAACCATTGGGACGCCGACCGCGCTGCGGAGCGCACCCGCTACAACAGTCCGCCGTTCGCCGGCCTCTACATCGGGCAACCCGAACGTGCCAAAGCGGCGCTCGCGGACTGGGATGCGCTACACCCGCGGCCCGTCACGACGCTCGCTCAGGTCGCTGATCACATCGAACACATTCGGCAGGTTGCGGGAATCGATCATGTGGGTCTGGGGTCCGATTTCGACGGCATCCCCGATGCGCCGGTCGGGCTCGAGGGCGTTGATCGCTATCCGGCCCTGCTGCAGGAATTGATGCGCCGAGGCTGGAGCGATGCCGACATTGCCAAGCTGGCCGGAGAGAATTTGCTGCGCGCCATGACCAAGGCCGAGCAGGTCAGCGCAAAACTGCAGGGTGGATCGAACACCCATTGAAAAACCTGGTTGGCGTGGGGACCTGGCGGGTCGGTGCAGCGAAGTGATATATCTATGCTTGATATGGGTCGGAATAGCGGCTCGAAAAATTTCCGGCTGCCTCGCGTCACATGTTGAGCCGACATATGGAAAAAGCGATCGCGATGCCGTCGTGGCTTCCGCGCTACGTTGGTAAACCATTTCTTCACTCGCTATTGACATTACGATATCAAGTAGTCGAATAATGCATGCGCGGTGCGACTTAGAACTATTTAGCGCACCGGGATGAGGCAGGGGACTAGCATCTGAAAAGGCCGCGGCGTTGGGGTTGCATCGCTTAGGCCGAGTGACGGCGGGAAAGCCGTCGGGGACAAACAGGTGCGGTGGTTTCTAATGGACAAACGGTCTACTAACCGTTTTAGGGGGATTGAAAATGACGACAAGAACAGTGGCGCTGTTGCTTTCGAGCGCGGTATCCGTGGCATTCTCACTGGCAACTTTCGCGGAACCCGCACCCGCGGCAGCTCCTGCCGCTGCGGCAGCGCCCGCCGCCGAAGAAAACGCAATTGCGGAGATCGTCGTTACGGCGGAAAAGCGCAACGAAAGCCTAGAGACGGTGCCGGTCGCGATTTCGGCCTACACGTCCAAAACGCGCGACTTGGTCGGCATCAATACCATCCAGGACATGACGAATTTCACCCCCGGTTTGGCGTATTCCACGGCTCTGGACCGGGCATTCATCCGCGGCGTCGGACGGGAAACCAATAATCTCTCTACTCAGCCCGGGGTCGCGACTTACGCCGACGGCGTCTACAACTCCAGCGTCGTCGCAGCCTCGGGAGATGCGTTGTTTGAAGACCGGATCGAAGTTTTGCGCGGTCCGTCAGGAACCTTGTACGGCCGCAACGCCATCGCCGGCACTATCAATTCCATTTCAAAGCGCCCGACGGCGGACTGGACTGCCGAGGTTCGGGCGAAGGTCGGCAACTATGGCCTTCACGATTTCGAAGGCGTGGTATCGGGCCCTATCAGCGACACGATGCGAATTAAGTTTGGCGGCTATCGCAACACTCAAAGAGACGGTTATTACCGCAACGTCTTTAACGGCGATACTTCGGGGGCTAACCTAAGCCGCGGAAATTTCTTCTATTGGGAAGGTCAATTGGAATGGGATATCACGCCCGATGTCGAATTTTGGTTGAAGTTCGATCAGTTAGGCTACACCGACTCCTATCGCTCACCCGTACAAATCCTTGGATCCTACGATTACGCGCCGTATCCGAACTATTTTCCTCTTTTCCCGGGCGCCGCCTTCGGCTATACGGTGCCCGGCGGCGTGAAACCCTCCAACTCGGCGAGCACGAATCCGACCAACGACAATATTTTTACGTACAGCAACGACGATAGCGCCACTGCAAAACTCAGTAGAACCTATCAGATCACGCCGCAGCTGACGTGGCATACGCCATGGGCGGCAGATCTTAAGTACCTCGGTTCCTACACGACCTATTACTACAGCTTGTGGCAAGACAACGACAATACGAGTGCTCAGTCTTATGTGTTCCCGGTGTTTGCGGGTAGACCGACAGAGGCGGTCTGCGGCGGATTTCAATGTCCGGCTCTGACGGTATTTCCGCGGGTATTCTCCAACTATATCGAAACGAAGAAATATTTCAGCAACGAAATCAATATCTCATCGCACAGCGATTCGGCTCTGCAATGGATTCTCGGGTTGTATCAGTACAACGAACGCATCTTTCAAACCCCGGGAAGCCTGTACGCGCCGGATCAACCGCAGATCGCGACCCCCTTCAATGCAACCGTCACGGCTCTGGCTGCGCCGAATCCCAACAACGCCATTTACACGCAACAGCAGTTCATGCACTCCAACTCCTATGCGGTCTTCGGTCAAACCGACTGGAAGTTCCTGCCTACCTGGAAACTGACGACCGGCCTGCGCTTCACCTATGACGAAACCGCAGGCAGCGAGCAATTCCGAGAACTATGCTTCGGCTTGCCCGCCTGTCTCGGTGGACTGCCCTTGCCGGGTCCAGCCCTTTTAGGCGTGGCAACTCCCGTCAACGACATCACCGTGAGCATCCCGGCGATTGCGAGTTGCTTTGGGCCGGGCGGCCCGGCTGCATGTCTTTATCCCGGGGTTAAGGGTGTGCCAAACCTGCAGGCCAACGGCTTGTGGAACCGCAACTTGGGGGCCAGCTGGCACGCACCCACAGGAACGGTCGGGCTTGAATGGACGCCAACTCCGGATACTTTGGGCTACTTGAAATACAGCCGCGGCTACAAGTCGGGCGGCTTCAATGCCAGCACGATCTCAGTCAACCCTGAGTCGCAGGCGGAGCACATCGATGCCTTCGAACTTGGGGGCAAGGAAGTGTTCAACAAGCAGATTCAAATCAATGGTGCCCTTTACTATTATAACTACCAGGATTTGCAAATACCGCTGACACTGCCGGGCGTCAATAATGGCCCGAATGTTTCCTCCATCGTCAACTTGCCGAAGGTGAAATCCTACGGAGCGGAATTTGAGACGATCTGGCAACCGTGGGCGAACATGCAATTCCTCCTCGATTATTCGTACATGAGTGCGACAATCAAGGGTCGAGACGGTTCTTGCGCCCCGCCGGTGCCGGCCTCCTCGTGCTATCAGAACGTGGTTAGCGGGGTGTTCGAAAATACCAACGGCGATACCGTGCCAGAATCGCCGCGAAGCAAGATCGCCGCGAATGCCAACTACACCTGGCGCTTTACGCCGGGTTCCTTGAATTATTCAGTCAGCTATATTTGGAAGGATAAGACGCACGATAGTATTTTCAACGAGGAATATTTTGTCGCGCCTGAATACACCCAGGTGGACATGCGTTTGTCTTGGAACGATTCGGCCGATCGCTTCACGATCATCGGCTACATCAAGAACCTGCAAAACAAGCTGGGCTACGACGGCATCGGGGCGGACGCCGTCACTACCGCCGCGCCAGGCACGCAGGCGTGCGGCTTCAACGGTCCGTCGCCGTATTTTTGCGATCAAACGCTGGGCCTGACGCCGCCGCGCACCTACGGCGTGGAAGTGCAGTACCGTCTGAAGTAACAGGATCCAACAAGGGATCGTCAAGAATCCCGGATGGTTTGATAACTACAAGGGCCCTCTCGGAAACGACGGGGCCTTTTTTCTTTCAGGTCTTATAGGAAGGATCGAGCCGATCCAGGCGGCGCAACAGTCCCGGCCAGACCAGCACGTGCGGCCCTAGGTTGTTGGTAACTTTGCGCGCCTGGTCCATCGCCGTTTCGATGATGCCTTGCTGAATGGGGATGAGTTCGCTGCCGCCCGCTTGCGCGCGCACTTGGACGGTGCACGCCGTCTCAAAGTTGTACATTCGCTGGAATGCCTCGGACACGCTGAGTCCGGCGGTCAGGAGGCCGTGATTGCGCAGCATCAGATAGTTCTTGCCGCCCATGTCCGCGACCAGGCGCGGTTTCTCTTCATCACGCAGCGCGACACCCTCGTAGTCGTGGTAGGCGAGATCTTGCAGGACAAAAATGGATTGCTGGGAAAGGGGCAGAACGCCGTTCTTTTGCGCCGACACGGCCACGCCATTCAGGGCGTGAGTATGCAGAACACACATGACATCATGGCGTGCCGCGTGGATCGCACTATGAATGACGAATCCTGCCGGATTGACCGGCCACGGACTATCGCTCACCTTGTTGCCCCGCATGTCGATCTTGACCAGGCTGGAAGCGGTGATCTCCTCGAACATCATGCCGTAGGGATTGATGAGGAAGTGGTGCTCCGGTCCGGGCACGCGAGCGGTGATGTGAGTGAACACCAGATCATCCCAGCGAAAAAGCGCCACCAGCCGATAGGCTGCCGCCAGGTCGACGCGAATCGCCCACTCTTCCGGCGAGTATCGGGACGCGGCGTCGCCGCCGCTCGGAACGGATTTCAACATGGCGTTCTCCGGTAATCCAACTGCAGCCGATTCTACCGGAGTAGGGCGTAGCTGGCATAATGTCCACCGGCCCAGAGAGCGCCGTTGGAGTATCGCGTTTGACCCCGGAACCTGGAACGCCCGTCGACGACTGGGTGCAGCGAATGATTGACGCCCCCGGGCGCTCCGGCCATTTGAAGGGCGGCGGGTATACTTCTCACTACTTGGAATGGGGCGACCCCGCCAATCCCCGCGCCATGCTGTTGCTGCATGGCTTTCGCGGGCATGCGCATTGGTGGGATTTCGTCGCCCCCTGGTTTGCAGCGGACTATCGGGTCATTGCGATCGATTTCAGCGGCATGGGCGACAGCAGCCCGCGCCTCAACTACAACCGCAGCGATTTCGTGGCAGAAGTGCGGGCGATGCTCGAGATGATCGGATCAAAGGCAGTGACTCTTGTGGGACACAGCTTCGGCGGGCGCATCGCGGTGTTCGCTGCTCACGAATTCCCGCAACTCTTGCAGCGCGCGATCGTGATCGATACGAATATCGTATTTGCCGATCAGCCACTGCGTACGCGCTTCGTGCAGCGGCCGAAGCAGATCTATCCCGATCGCGCCTCTGCGTGCGCGCGCTTTCGGTTCGTGCCGGACGAGCCGCCGATTTTGCCCCGCATCATGCAGCATCTGGCCGCGCACTCGGTCAAGCAGGACGGGCCGGGTTTTACCTGGAAATTCGATGCGAAACCGATCGGCAGCGTCGGCTGGGAGCACGTGGCGGAAGGCGAATTGCTCGCCGAAATCGATCTACCGATAGACTTCATCGCCGGCGAGTACAGCGCAGTGGTGCCGCCGGCACTGGCGAATCGGATCGGCCAGGCACTGCGCCATGGACGTGGACCCATCGTCATACCCTCCGCCTACCATCATGTCCCGGTCGATCAGCCGTTGGCGCTGGTCGCAGCGATGCGCGCACTCCTGCTTTAAAGTTTAGCGCGCTGCTACACCGCTCGCAGTGCCGTGGCGACCGGCAGCCGCGCGGCACGTATTGCAGGGAACAACCCGCCGATAACACCGATGACGCATGCCCAGATGATGCCCAAAGCGACCAGCGCAGGGGTCACCGCGAGATCGAATATCAGCTGTCCGCCAAAGCCGCCGCCGAGGGTGTCCACAGAATGCCCATTGAACACGAGCCATGCCAGCAACGCGCCGATCGTGCCGCCGATCAACGCCAGCAGCAAAGCTTCGACAAAGACGGATATGACCACGGGCACGGGACCAAAGCCGATCGCGCGCAGCGTGGCAATTTCGCGCGAGCGGGTGCTGACCGCGGAATACATGGTATTGAGCGCCCCGAAGATGGCACCGATCGCCATGATGCCGCCGACCACGTAGGCAACCACTTTCAGGATCGAGCTGATGGTCGCAGCCTGGCGCGCGCCAAAATCCTTTTCCGTCGACACATCGACCTGCAGCTGCGGATTGGTGGTGACGGCGTCCTTGAAAGTCTGAAAACCGGATTGCGGATCGAGCACCACCCACACGCTCTGTTCGCCGTTGCCGCGCTGGTAAGCGGAATTCAAGGTTTGCTTGTCGGCGATGAGCTCGGATTCCCGGCCGCTGCCGCCGCTTTCGAAAGTGCCGACCACGGTCCAGGTCGCGCCCCGCAGCTTGATCTGCGAGCCTAGTTCGAGCCCTTTGTACAGGCGCTGGGCCGATTTGCCGACGATCAATTCCGTCACGCCGGCTCGAAACATGTGACCGCTGATGATCTTGATTTCCGGATGCACCGCGAACCCATCCTGCGTCAGTCCGCGGAACGGCGCGCTGGCATCGCCGCCGTCCTTCTTCGTGATGTTCATGATCAACAAGGTTTCGGGCGAGGCGAGCGGGCGGCCGTCGCTGCCTTTTTTGATGCCGGCGGAGTCGGCAACGGCCAAGGCGGCATCGTTGGTCAACACGCTCACCAGTTCGGTGCTGGAACCGGTGCGCACGACAATGGCTCGGTTGTCGGGCCCGGTCTTTTCCAAAGTCCTGATGAAGCCCGTGGACATGGCCAGTACCGAGATCAGCACCGCGACGACGCCCGCAATACCGATCACCACGACCGACGAAGTCCCGATCCGCTGCGGCAGGCTGCGGATGTTCATGGCCGATACGGCTGCGATCTGATTCAGCGAGCTCATGGCGTTTCCTATCGGCCGGCGAGGGCGTCGACGATATTGAGCCGTTGGGCACGCAGCGCGGGAGGCAATCCGCTGACGATGGCCAGGCCCACCGCGATCAACAGCCCGGAGACCACGACTATGGGCAGCAGCGTGGCGGGCCCCAGTACCGAGCCGACCACCTTGATCGCGCCCTCCGAGAGCGCCAGGCCCACCCCTGCGGCAAACAGGCAGAGCATCAAAGACTCGATCAGCACCAGCACCGAGATAGTGCCTCCCGTGAACCCGAGCGTCTTCAACACCGCCAATTCAGGTATCCGTTCACGAACCGACTGCATCATGGTGTTGGCGGTCAGGAACAACAGGGTGAACATCACGGCGCCGACGATGGAATTGGCGATGAAATTGATATCCGCCAGCTGCTTGAGCTGCGACTGCAGCGCGGCATTCTCGGTCTGAGTGCGCGTCTCATCCGGCGAATTCTCCGAGAGCTTGTCGATTTGCGCGGAAATCACCGCCGCCTGCTTCGGGTTGTCGATTTGCACGATGAACTGGTGAACCCGATGATTGTCGAATTTGCGCGCCTCGTCCCAATAGTCGTAGTTGATCCAGAAGGCGGCGCCGAGCGGCGATTTTGCGAACTGCGGCGTCGGATCGAATATGCCGACGATGTCGAAGGCCCAGTTGTTGGTGCCGTCATTCTTGGTCCAGATCGTCGTGCCCACCGGAATCTTATCGCCGACCTTCCAGCCATATTTCTTCGCAAGCGGGCGACCGATGAGCGCCCCGGGCCGCGCGGCCTTCATCGCAGCAATTTGCGCCGGCGTGATATTGAGCTCAGGGTAGACGAGCGCCAGCTTGTCGATGTTGGTGGCGAATGCGGGCAGCGGGTTCTTTGCGTCTTGAAAGTAGCCGCCGAAGAAGCTCAAGTGCGCAATATTGCGCACGCCCTTGATCGTCTGCATGCGATCCATGAGGCTGGTCGGCATGGAACTGACGGCGCTCATACGCGCAGTGGTCCACAACCGGTCGTTGCCGGTATCTCCCAGCCCGGCCTTGATGCCCTGATTGATTCCCTGCAGCAAGCCGAACAGCAGGAATGCCACCACGATGGAAAGCATGGTCAGAATGGTGCGCGTCTTTTTGCGCCACAGGCCGGCCCAGATGAGCATCAGGTATTTCATGCCGCGCTTCGTGCCGGCGAGTCGACCAGGCGGCCCTTGTCGACATGCAGCGTGCGTGATGCGTGATCGGCCGCGCGCGGATCATGGGTGACCATGATGATGGTCTTACCCTGCTGGCGATTCAAAGTCTGCAGCAACCTCAAGATTTCCTCCGCATTCTCGCGGTCCAGGTCGCCGGTTGGCTCATCGCATACCAGCAGAGTGGGATCGGCCACGAGCGCGCGCGCAATCGACACCCGTTGTTGCTGGCCGCCCGACAGCTCGCCGGGCTTGTGCGTTGCCCGGTCCGCGAGACCGACGAGCTCGAGTACCGCCCGCACATTTTGCTTACGCTGAGCGGACGAAAGATTGGTCAGCAGCAGGGGTACTTCGACGTTGCGTGCTGCCGTCAGCACCGGCAAGAGGTTGTAGAATTGAAACACAAATCCGATATGCCGCGCGCGCCATTTGGCGAGCTTGCCGCCGGTCAGCCGATCGATGCGCTCGCCCGCAACGCTCACTTCGCCTTCGGAGGGCTGGTCCAGGCCTGCGATCAGATTCAACAGCGTCGTCTTGCCTGAACCGGACGGCCCCATCAGCGAGAGAAACTCGCCCTGTTCGATGGACAAATTCACCCCGTGCAGCACCTCGACCGATTGCTTGCCGCGCTGATAGCGCTTGACGACGTTGTTCAGAGAAACCAGGGTGCTCATCGCTGCTCCTTAGTATTTTCGATGCGAACGCGCGTGCCGTCGCTCAGCTTGGCCAAATCGCCAAGCGCCACGGTGTTGCCGGCCTCGAGTCCCGCGGTGACGATCTGGCCGGAAGCGGTTTTCCCTCCGAGGCGCACCGCACGCCGTTCCACGCTAGTGCCATGTACCACGAATACGACGCTGGCCGTACCGCTGGTCGTAATGGCGTCTGCCGGAATGATCACGCCGGGTGCCGGACCTCTTTCGCCGCTGCCGGCGCTCGGTTCATTGTCGCTCAAAAATGCGACTCGGGCACCCATCTCGGGGATGATGCGCGGATCTTTCGCTTTGATGGCGATCCTGACCTTTACCGTCGCCTTGGCGCGGTCTGCGGTGGGTATCATCGCGATCACGGATCCCGGAATATCCCAGTCAGGATAAGCATTGAGCTTGATGGTAACGGGTTGCTGCGGCCGGACTCGATTGATGAAGTTCTCGCTGACGTCCACCTCGACTTCCAGTGAGTCCATATCGACGATGGTGCCGATGCCGGTCCGGGTAAAGCCTCCGCCCGCGGAAATCGGCGATACCATCTCGCCGGGCTGCGCGGCTTTCTCGGTGACGACGCCGGCGAACGGCGCACGGATGACCGTATCGTCCAAATTGCGCTGCGCCACCTCGACCCCGGCTCCGGCTGCCTCCAGGCCCCGCTGGGCGATCAGCAGATTGTTGTGTGCAACGTCAAATTGCGCCCGCGACTCGTCAAAGCTCTGCGCACTGATGACGGCAGCATCCTTTTGTTTTTCGCTGCGTTCAAAAATAGGTTTGGCGTCGTCGAAGGCAGTCTGTGCGGATGCCACATTGGCTTCAGCCTGGTCCAGCTGCGCTTTGCTTTGCGCAAGCGCTGCCCTCCAATTCGAGTCATCCAACAGCGCGATGAC
>DATAVW010000173.1:0-14370 GCA_036267515.1 Rhizomicrobium sp. | reverse complement strand
TAGCGGCGGAAATAGTTAAGCCATCGCGCGGCAGGTTTGCGCGCATTTGCGGCAGGCTTCTACGCATTCTTCCATGCCGTCCAACTTCATGCAGTCAGCCGCGCAGGCGTTGCACACTTCGGCGCACAACGCGCAAAGCTGACGATGAAACTGGCTTTTGTGCATGATGAAATCGGCAGCCGTGGCGCAGACCGTGGCGCAATCGATCATCAGCCGGAAATGCTGGGGCGCCACGTGCTCGCCGCCTTTGTCCAGGGCAATGCGTCATCGCCATGCCGAGGCAGGTTTTGTGGCAATGAAGCGCCGCCTCTACGCAATCCTGTTCCTGCTGGCTGAACGCGTGCATGATTTTCTCCGCGGCTGGCGGTCAGGAAATTCGCGGCTGGCCGTTTCCGTTCCACCCCAGCAATTCCTTGCTCACGTGCTCCGAGCGAACGCCGATGCCAACAAGCCGGGCAGGAATTCGGCGCAGCACCGGAAACCAGTCGAGCAGCTTTACGGCCAAAGGGGGCTTTAGCTCGCCTTTAACCGCGAGTGCGGGCGCGACGATGCGGTTCTGGATCAGCACTTGCGCCTCTTGTGTCAACCGTGCCGGGAACTCGCGCCGGGCCTGCACGCGCTCGAGTTTTTCCAGCGTGGGGCGACCACGCGTCAGCGCCTTCCACAAAAGGTTGGCGGTGGCGACGGCATCCTGCACGGCGAGATTGATGCCCACCCCGCCCACGGGCGACATCGCATGTGCTGCGTCGCCAATGCACAGAAGCCCCGGCTTCGCCCATTGCTTCAGCCGATTCACGGTGACGGTGAGCAGGCTCACATCGTCGAAGTGCTTGATCGTATCCACGCGCTCGGCGGCGAAACCGGCAATGGAGGCCAGCCGCGCGCGAAAGGCATCGATGCCGTCGCGCCGAATGCGCTCGAAGCCTCCCTTGGGCACCACGAAGGCGCACTGCCAGTATTCGCCGCGATTGAGCATCACCAGAAAGCGCCCCGCCGCAAAGCGGCCCATGACCTCGTTAGGATCGCTCGCCTTGCGCGGCAGCCGGAACCAGATGACATCGATGGGCGAGCCGAATTCCTGCGGCACAAAGCCGCCTTGCTCGCGGATGGTGGAGTGCCGCCCGTCGGCGCCGATCACCAGATTCGCGCGGATTTCGATCTCTCCTTCCGGCGCTTGCGCGCGCAGGCCGACCACCTCGCCTCCCTCCTCGATCAGCGCGGCGGCTTTGGTCTGCATCAGCAGGCGGAAATTGGGAAAGGCCTTGGCTTTTTCCGCCAGGAAATTCAGCAGATCCCATTGCGGCATCAGCGCGATGAACTTGCAGTGCGTGGGAACGTGCGTGAAATCGCCCGCGGTGATCTGCTTGCCGCCAATGTCCAGATGCAGATGCTGCACCTCCTGATGCGGCAGCGCGAGGAATTCATCGAGCAGCCCCAATTCGTAGAACACTTCCAGCGTGGAGGGATGCACCGTGTCGCCGCGGAAGTCGCGCAGGAAATCGGCATGCTTTTCCAGCACGATCACATCGATGCCGGCGCGCGCGAGCAGATAGCCGCACACCATGCCGGCCGGCCCGCCGCCGGCGATCACGCATCGGGTGCGGAGTGCGCTACCGCTCAAGGCGTGGGTAGCTGAAGCGGCATTTCAATGTGCACGAGTCCACGCGGCTTTACCGGCTCCTGCGGCGGCGGCGACGACTTGTTGCAGCGCTTAAACCAAGCGCACAGACGAACATCATAAGAAACAAACTGCCATGCATGATCTCCTCCCGACCGGGACACGATCATAAACCTCTTTAGACGCTGTGTAGAGGCGCCTTTGCGCGTGGCAGAAGACCCAGCCGTGTCTCGTTAGGCTTCTCCGCCCTGTAGCTCCGCCTTGCGTTGCGCCAACTGTTCGCCGAGAGCCTGAAGGTCCAATCTGGTTTTCTTCACCTTGGGGAATATCTCGCCTTCTTCCTCTTTCACGTGGTGGTTCACGTATTCGCCCAGCACCTTCACCTGGGCTTCCCACAGATCGTCGCCGGGCGAGCCGCCTTTGATTTTGGCGATCAGCTCCTTCACGGACGTGTGCTCCACCTCCGCCTCGTCGATGAGGTCCCCGTTCTTCTTCAGCGCTTCGCGCGCCGGGGGATAGAAGAGCTCCTCCTCAATCTCGGCATGCACTTCCAGTGCCGCGCAAATCTGCTCCGCCAGCTGCGCCTTTTTCGAATCGGAGCGGGAGCTGTTGAATTGCTGAACCATGGCTTTCACTTCCTTATGATCTGCCTTGAGCAGCGCGATGGCGTCTTTCGGTGCGCGGCTACGGGAAGTGGATTTGCGGGTGCGGCCTTTGCGCGGGGGCATGAATCTCTCCTGGTGGACATGAAATTTCGTACTAGGAAAGCGGTCGAGCCGCCTTCCGTTCCGGGTTCCCCACGGGCGTTGAATCCGGGAGCCCGCCGCCCTACATTCCGTCGTGAAACCAAATTCGAAAGGAGGTGATCCAGTGTCTCATTGTCATGACCTGCGGCTGAAAGGTGCCGCGACCTGGATCGATGCCTCTGGCAAGGTTCGGGTGGCTTAGGCCAGAGTACCGGCGGCGCCTTTGGGCCCGCAGCCGACAATGGAAGGGCCGCTCGTTCGGGCGGCCCTTCGTCTTTGAAAATCGCGAAAAGCGCGGTTCAATTCCGCAATATTGTTGCGCCAGCCGGAGTTGCCGCAGTGACCACACTTTATTCCGTCGGCCATTCCAACCGCAGCCTGAGCGACTTCCTCGCGCTGGTGCAGGCAACCGGGATTGAGGCTTTAGCGGATATCCGCCAATTCACGCGCTCCCGCGCCAACCCGCAATTCAACGCGGAGACGTTCGCCTTGGCATTGGCGGAGAACGGCATCGCCTATGAACACATCCCGGCGCTGGGCGGCCGGCGCAATTCCAAGCTGAAGGACTCACCCAATGGTTTGTGGGATCATCCGGCGTTTCGCTCGTATGCCGATTACGCGTTGACCGCCGCTTTTGAAACCGGATTTGGACGACTGCTGGAGATCGCGACAACAAAACGCACGGCGATGATGTGCGCTGAAGCGGTGTGGTGGCGCTGCCATCGCCGCATCGTGACCGTTTATCTGCTTGGCCGCGGCCACACTGTCTTGCATGTTATCGGCGAAGCGGAACCGAGGCCGGCCATCCTCACACCGGGCGCCGTGATTCGCGATGATGGGAAGGTCGTCTATCCGCCGGAGCAGCCGCAGCTGCTTTAGGCGGTCAGCACCACGCCAAGGGGCCGCGCGGCGCGAAGCCTCAGCAGATCGACCGATGCGGTGAACGCGTTCCTCTGAATGCCGTCGGCGCGGGCGATCAGCAACACGGCATCGGCGGCGCGCGCCAGCATTTCGGTCTCGCGATGGTCCAGCACCGGTGGCGTAACGATGAACACAAGATCGCTGGCGCTGCGCAGATGCTGCAACAATTGTTGAAGCTGGGCAGAGGCGAAAACGCGCGTAGCATCAAGCCGTGGCTGCGCGGAAGACAACAGCAATGTGCCGGAACGTGTGTCCGGAACGAGCCCACGGCTGAACGGTGCCCGGCCGGACAGCACTTCGAGCAATCCCGCCGGTACCTGCCGGTGGCCTGCCAGACGCGCAGCCAGGGGCGCGCCGAGGTTGGCATCCAGCACCACCACCCGTTTTCCCAATTGTGACGCTGCGCGCGCCAGACTGATCGCGACCGTCGTCGCTCCTTCTCCGGCCTGCGGTGAGGTGATCGCGATCACCCGGGGCCCACCCCTGGCTGCGGCATTGACGATATTCGCAGCGAGGTCCCGCACGCCACGCGCGTACGGCGCCATCGGCCGATCGATCACCAGGTCGGCGGCGCGCGGATGCGCGATGCCTTCCAGCCTCGCCAGCACCGGTGGCGGCGCAGCGATGCGCTGCACATCTTCCTGAGCCAGCGGCGCAAGGCGTTCCGCCACGAGCGCGCTGAGCAAACCGAACAGCAGGGCGATCGGAATGGAGGCAGCCAGGAGCATCGTGCGGTGCGGCGAACTGGGTGCATTGGGTGGCGCAGCGTGCGAAATCACCCGCGCATCGGGCATGTCGATGCCGTTCTGGTCCTGAATGGCGCGCAGCCGCGTGACGAATGCTTCGTAGATGGAATGGGTGGAGGCCGCATTGACCTCCAGAGATTTCAGCTTCACGCGCAGCAGATTCTCGTTTTGCGCCTGCTTCTCGGCGGCCGCCAGGCTGCTTTGCATGGTCGCCACCTGCGCGCGCGATACCGACACGTCGTTGGCCAGCGAGCCTGCAAGCCGGTCCACTTCCTGCGCGATCTTCTGCTCCAGGTCGCGGCGTTGGGATTGTACGGCGATCAGCTTGGGATGTTTCGGGCCATATTTGGTGGTGAGCTCCGCCTCGCTGCGGATGAGATCGGCCTCCTGCGAACGCAGCTGGATGATCAGCGGAGAAGCGACGGCCTGCGAAATATCCGCGCCATGGCCGGCATTCATTTGCGTCTGCACGCGCGAGTATGTCGCCTGCCGTTGCGCGAGATCGGCTTTCGCCTGCAGCAGCTGCGCGTTGACGGCGCCGATCTGCTCATCGCTCAGCGGCACGCCGTTGGCCGATTCGGTGAGATTGTGCTCCGCCTTGTAGCGTTCGACCGCGGCATCGGCCGTTTGCACCTGCCGCGACAACTCGCGAACGCGCGATTCCAGCCAGTCCGTGGTTTGGCGCGTGGCAGTGAACTTGGTGTCGAGCTGCGACTGCACATAGGTTTCGGCGACCGCATTGGCGATTTGAGCGGCATTTGCCGCCGAATGCGCCTTGAAGGAGATGGCAATCGCCGTGGAGAGCCCTTCGCTTTCCACCGAAAGCCGCTTCAGGAACGCATCGATCACCTGCTCGTGCGCCGCCGCAGTATCGCCTTGCGCGCGTGGCGAGGAAAATACAGTGCGGCTGTTGAACTCCGGATCGGACTCCAGATGCAGGCGCGCGACGACCCGCGAGGCAAGATCGCGGGACGTAAGAATCTGGATTTGATTCTGCACGGAAGCCGCATCGGTGGGCAGCGACGAGAGGACCGAGGAGGCATCGGCCACATTGTTCCTTTGCTGCTCCAGCATCACAACGGCAGTGGCGGCGTAGAGCGTCGGCAGCAGCGCAACAACGAGAGCGGTCAATACAATAAGAGAGGCCGCAACGCCCAGGATCAGCTTGCTGCGCCTCTGAATCAGATGGATCAGATCGGAAAGCCGGAAGGTGCCGGCGTCGCGCGCGTTCTGGGCGGCAGTGGCCGTGAACGCAGGCATGATGGTGCGCGCAACTGACATGAACTGGTGCTGCCTTCTTGCCTGCGGCAAATGCCCTGCGTTTGTTTAAGCCTTCATGAACTTAGGAAGCCTTAACGGGCGCGGCACTCTATAGGTTACCGATCCGTAAACGTGGCCGCGTGGCCGTAAAGCTTTGCGCCATGAACCGCCACATCGGCTTGCGCACGAAGTCCACATCCAGCGGCAATAGGCGCGGACTGTAGCCCCGCAACGTGTCCTTCCATCCCGGCGGGTCGAGGAAGCGGTCGGAAAGTCCCCAGGTCAGCACCGCCTCGGTGGCAGTATTGTCGAGAACCACATCGAGGAACCGGCGGCTGGCATCCGCCACAGCCGCATCGCGCACTGCTGTGTCCAGCGAACCGCCACTGTCGTCCACGTCGTGTTCGGTGACGAGAATTCGCAGGCCGAGGTTCTTAAGCGCATCCAGAAAGCGGTGAAGCTTCGTTTGGTCAACTTTCGGCCCGAAGGCCTGTAGATGCCCTTGCATACCGTAAGCATCGATCGGCACGCCGCGCGCTTTGGCCCGTTCCAGAAAATCCAGCGTCACTGCCCGAAAGCGATCGTGCTTTTCGGAAGGCCCCTCGCAGCCCCAGTCGTTGTAAACCAATAGCGCGTGTGGGTCCGTCGCGCGGGCCGTATGAAATGCCAAATCGATGTAGGCGGGGCCGAACGCCTTTAGCCACAACGAATTCCGCAGATTATCGCTGCGGCCATCCTCCGGTACCAGCGCTTCGTTGACGACGTCCCACGAGTGCATTCGCCCGCGAAAGTGGCCGGCCACAGATTCGATATAGCCGGCGAGAGTGCGCTCTTTGGCAGCCGGCGAAGCCAGAGCGCCTTCCAACCGGGGCGGATTGGCCTTGTGCCAAACAAGCGTATGGCCGCGAAACGCCATGCCGTTATGACTGGCGAAATTTAGCAAGGTCTCGGAGGGCCCAAAATCGAATCGGCCGGGCTGCGGCTCTATTGCGCTGCGTTTCATCTCGTATTCGGCGACGAGAAGCCGCGCTTCCTGCGCCAGCAGCGGCGCAAACGTTTGGTTCCGCAGTTGAAAGGTTGAGGTGGCGCTGCCGTAAAGCACGCCACGATCCGCCGCCAAGGCTCCCAGTGTTGTTGAATTTGGTGCGGCAACGCCGCCGGCCACAGCAGCGCGTTCAGCCAGTACGGCAGCCGCGACCGCGGCTGTTGCAGCCATGGCAGCCCTGCGCGTCAGCATTGCGAAACAGAAGGCGCGTAGGGTGGCGATGCCTTATGCGGTCTCGTACGCGCCAGCAACGCGATCGCACGGTCCGCAACGCGCCGGTACTGAACGTCGGACAGGAATATCTGCAGGAAAATGACAATTGCCAAACGCGGCGCGTAACACCCGCGCATAACGGCAGCAACATAAAGGCGGAGCGCTCCCAGCTTATCCTGTGGCGCGATGCCTTTGGCGACCGGCCACCCGCGGCAGCCATAATACGCAACCGTGGGAATGCGCGGCTTCATCTCTTCGATCCAGCTCGCAAGCCGCGCGCCTTTGCGGTTGGCGGAAGCGCGTTTGAGATCGTAAAGATCGTGCCAGATGGCGCCGGGTTCTTCGAGCATGGTAAAGCGGCAGCCTTCCAGGTACAGCCGGATGGCAAAGTCCGTATCCTCGCCGAAGCGCAAATCCTCCGGATAACGCACACGGCGGGCCACTTCTGTTTCCACGCACACGGTGATGGTCGGTACGAAGCCACGATCGCAGAGCAGATAGGTTGCCATGTGCTCGCCGGGGCGGATGGCGCGCGGAGGCTTCAGCAGCGTCCTGTCATTGCCGCGGTTCACCACCACGCGCGCATAGCCGACGGTGTTGGTTGAGTTTTCCGTCAATTGCTTCATGCGCTCGAGATGGTTGGGAAGAAACTCGTCGTCCGAATCGAGCGGCGCGATAAAGCGACCCACCGCGGCATCGATCCCGGCATTGCGCGCAGCACCTCCGCCTTCGTTTTCCTGCCGGAGCAAGTGAATTCGTGCGTCCGCAAATTGCGCAATCACGGCGGCCGGATCGTCCGACGAACCATCGTCCACCACGATGATCTCGAAATCCTGACAGCTCTGCGACAGGACCGAACGAAGCGCGCGGCCGAGAACTGCGGCCCGATTATAAACGGGGATGATGACGGAAAAGTACGGCTTCACGGTGCGCTCCACTCGAGCGGGCGCACTCGCGCTGTACTAGCGTCTGAATTTCTTCCAGCGTGCAGGCATGACAGCAGGATCAAGAATGCGACCCAGGCCGGCCCGTCGCCTTCTAGGAAGTCTGACTCCACCGCATTGTGAAACAGCTCGAACACATAAATGGCAAACAACGGTGCGAAGAAGGTGACATTGCGCGTCCCCTCGATGCGACCGAATGAGATTGCGGGCCGCACAATCAGCGCCAGCATTGCGAGCGCGAATCCCACGCTGCCGATGGTGACCAGAAGCTGGAGATAGGCGTTGTGCCCGTGCGCCTCTCCTTGCACCCATTTGTCCGTCACGTAGTTGTAGAGCGGCGACAGTGCGCCGGTATCGGCGAAGGATCCGAAACCTGCGCCGAGCAGCGGATGATCGCGGATGAAGGAGAACTCCGCCTGCCAGATAGCCACACGTCCCGTCAGTTCCGTGGGATCGCTGATCAGGCGCTCGATATTGTGAAACTCAAACGTCACTGCGGCTGCAGCGACTGCCAGAAGGCATGCTCCTGCGGTGAGTACGATCCAGCGGTTCAGCGTGTGACGGCGCGAGGCGCGAAACACGACGCCGGCAAGGACCGCGATCGGCAGAAGCGCCATGGACGTTTTCGAACGCGTCATGACCGTGAAGACCACGGCTGCCGCGAAAATGAGCCACGGCAGCACGCGCCGGGTGTCCAGCGCACGAAAAAAGAACAGGAGCGCCGTGATGGCCGAAA
Organism: Rhizomicrobium sp.; assembly: GCA_036267515.1. GTDB lineage: Bacteria > Pseudomonadota > Alphaproteobacteria > Micropepsales > Micropepsaceae > Rhizomicrobium. The sequence continues at coordinate 6,141 of DATAVW010000173.1, read as the reverse complement.
CCGCGCCGGCAATGTTCTTGTGGTAATAAAGGCCGCGCCAGTTTCCAATCAGCTGCCGGTCCGACTCGTCGGATAGATGCACCGCCTGATGCACCAACACGATCGAAACGAAGTTCAGCACAAGAATTGCACCGAGCACGTAGCGCAACAACGTGAGCGACCGCTCGGGGCCAACCGCCTGAACGCCGAACGCTGCCGAGAGCGCGATGACGATCTCAAGTCCAGCGCGCCTAAAGGCGATGTCCGGCGTCTGCGCCCACAGCCCGCTGATCAAACACCAGCCAAGGAGCAACGCCAGCAACGGGGACATGCAGGCAAACATGCGCGCGCCCTTCAGCATATAGGCGGAAAGAGCGATGGCGGAGAAAGCACCGAGATAGCAGACCTGGCGCCATGCATCGCCGGCCCCCGTTCCGCTGTCACCCAGCGGCAGGAGCGACATGTCGCGGATTGCGAATGGCTTCAGCGTCACGAAAATCAGCAGCAGGAAGGCAAGGAAGCTGACCTCGGCGAACAGCGCGCCTTGCGTGCGCGCGTTCTCCGGCGCAGCCACAGATGTCTCAAGCGCCATGGATGGTTGCATATTCATCGTAGCGATGGCCAAGAAGAGCAGCCGTTTTGCCGGCGGCACGGCACAGTTTGCAGAGCGCGTCTGCCCTCCGTCTCAGCAACGGCAGCGAAAGAACGAACAGCAGCGGATAGAACAGCGCCGCACCCGCGATCTTGAGAATTTCGCGGAGGAACTCGGCGCCGCTATCCCAGTGTTTGAGAAACACGCGCATGTCGGAATTGCCGGTGCGATAGGCGCGCTGCAGCGCCCAGCCGAAACTCGCGCGTGAGGCGGGCACCCAGGCATGCGCAATGGCCTCGTCCGCCCAGGCGAAACGTTTGCCGCTCCGCCGCAGGCGCTCGAAGAAATCACGGTCTTCGCCCCCGCTCAGGGCAAAATTCGGATCGAAGCAGGGCTTCGCGAGGTGTTCGAAGCAGGAACGCCGCAACAGCACATTGCTGGTGCTGTCGATCACAGGAACGACGCCGGTGCGCCCGCGCATCGGTGCAATCCCGTGACAGTTCTCGGCCCAGCTTCCGGGCGCTGTTTCAAAGGCACGGACCACCGCGCCGTGCAGGGCATCGGCGTCGGTTGCGCGTTGCACCGCAAGAAATTCTTCGAGCCAATTTTTATCCGGCCACTCATCATCGTCCAGCATGGCGACGAACTCGGCCGTGCCCTGTGAGATGATATAATCGGCCAGCGCATTGCGCGCCTGCGCGATGCCGCGTTCCTCCGCAATGATACATTCCAGAGGCCAGCGATAACCGTCCCCTCGCATTGCGTCGCAAAGCACGAACGCTTCCCGCTTTTCCGCATCGTTATCGGCCACCAGCACGGAAACGCTGGCGGTGGTGTTCAACTCTTCAACAGCTCTGAGCAGCCGCTCGAGGCCATGCGGCCGCCGGAAGCTGGGAACGGCAATCGTCACCTCAACCATGGCTGAGCCTCCATGCGCGGGCGATCGCAAAGGTGCGTTGGGTCGCCACGACGTCGCCAAGGAGGATTCCGCAAAGCGATGCAATCAGGCCGGCAATAAGCAGCAAAAACAGCGTAGCGCAGAGCGAGACGATACTGGACCAGATGCCGGCGCCCGCCAATTTGCGGAATTCTCCCGCCGCCTGCAGCAAAACGGATTCGGGCGTGCGGATGACGCGCAGCACCATGATCGCAGCCGAGATCGCCACCACCGTCAGCACGTCTGAAAGGGCGTACTCCTTCTTCACAAGCAGAAAGGGAAACCACGTGAGCAAGACGGCGGCGATGGCGATGGTGGCCAGCCAGATTGCACCGGCTGCCGTTCGAAATTCCTTAACGATCTGGAAAGCACGCGCACGCTCTCCGGTCCCGAGGGCCCGCGCCATCAGCGGCCGCTCCATGTCGGGCAATGCGGCCAGAACCAGAGATACGGGCCGGGTGAGGAGTGATCCCACGGCGAGTACCGCGAAAGCATGCGGGCCGGAGATAAGCGTCACCAGATAGGCGTGCGCATTGACGGTGAATTCGCTTGTTACCACACCCAGCACCGCCCAGCCGGACATCTCCCGCCAGGTGTGGATGAAGGGGGCAAGCCGCCCTTTGTGGAGCGCACGAAAATGCTGTGAGAGGTGTTGCAGATCCAGCACCGGCAACGCAGCACCGGCGGAAACCAGCAGCGCCAGACTGGCGCTCCACATGGTAAGTTCCCGCGCCTCGACGAGAAGCAACAGAATTGTCAGCAGGACTGCGCTGTAAGCCAGATCGGAAAGCAGCACCCGAACGGTTTGCCCTTCCGCATAACTCAAGCAGCGCGCGAACCAGCGCATGCTCATAAGGGCGCCATAACAGCCGAAAATTGCAGCAAAGGTTGGTTCGGCACCCGAAACGAACATGATCGCCGCAATCACCAGTGCCACCGCAGCCGAAAATGCGAGCTTTGCCTTAAGGAGCGTGAGCCGCTCGGGCTCGGGCATCGCAGTCGCATAGGCGCGTTGGCGGGCAATGGGTGGAGCGAACATCGCGCCGCAAAGGCTGAGGCAGAACGGCGCAATCACCAGCAGAAACGAGAACAGTCCAAATTGTGTGCGCGGCAGGTGATGCAGCAGAATCAGCGCAGCGATGAGATGGGCGGCCGAAATGCTGACCGGCCCGAACGCAGACAGCGAATATCGCCTGGCAGCCGATAGCAGACTTGTGCCCCCGGCACTGCGGTTTTGCGCCGGCGCACCACCAAAGACTCCAAGTACCCGTGCAAGCGCCGTCATGACGTGAAGCCTTGCGCCAGTTCCTTCGCGTCGGGCAGCGTCGAGTCGGTCCGGGTGAGTAGCGCGAAGGCGGCAAGCGGATTTGTGACTGCGTAGCGCCAGAAAAGGCGTCGCGGCTCGCGCGAAACCCGGTAGAGCCATTCGAGTCCGCAGGCCTGCATCCAGTCCGGCGCTCGACGATAGTCACCCGTAACGAAGTTGAAGCAGCCGCCGCAGGTCACGATCCAGCCGGCATTCAGGCGATGCCGGTTGCGTATGCAGAACTCGTATTCCAGCGGCACTCCCAGACCCACCCAGAGAACGTCAGCGCCTGACGCATTGATTGTGTCGCAGAGCGCTGGCTCGTTTTCCTGCTGGAAATAGCCATCCCGTCGCCCGGCAATTCGCAAAGCTGGATATTTATGAATCAGCTGCCGCGCGCAGCGGGAGTTGATACTTTCTGTTGCGCCTAGAAGGAAAAAACTCAGGCCGCGTTCGGCTGCAGAGCGGGCTGCGTCGTGAATGAAGTCGGTGGTGGCGCTGCGCTCTGGAATTGGGTGGTTGGTCAGCAACTTCGAAGCAAGCACAACCGGCTGCCCATCGGCATGGATCAAATTCGCCGCTTCGAAGTATTTGCGGAATTGCGAATCCGTTGCCGCAAGCGCGATGGCATGGCCATTGGACGCGAACACCAGCTTGGGCCGGCGGCGGCCGCCACGCGCGGCAAGACAATCGCCCACCATCAGCGAGGTCAATTGCTCGCGCGACAGGCAGGCCGTGCGCAAGCCGCCAACCAGAATTTCGCGATAGACGCGATGCGGGCCCCGCCGCTCCGGCCGCGAAGACGGGGCTCTGGGCAGAGCATGCGATGCGCGAAGAATCTGCTCCGTCAATGGGCGTTCCTCGGGCGCGCTACTTCGAACAACGTGAGCGCCAGAATTTTGAGGTCGAGCGCGAAATCGAAATGGCGCACATACCAGAGGTCGTGGGCAACGCGGTCTCGCATGCAATCAATCGTCGGAGTTTCGCCACGAAACCCATTCACTTGCGCCCAGCCTGTGATGCCCGGTTTCATTTGCTGGCGTTCGTTGTAGCCATCGATGACGGCGCCATAATAGGCGTCGTGCGCGCGGGCGTGGGGCCGTGGGCCGATCAGCGACATCTCCCCTCTGAGGACGTTTAGGAGCTGCGGCAGCTCATCGATGCTTGTCTGGCGAAGGAAACGGCCAAGCCGGGTAACCCGCGGATCATTGCGGGTTGCCTGCACGACGCGGTTGCCGTTCTCCAGCACGTTCATAGTTCGGAATTTAAGGATGTCGAACGGCCGACCTCCGAGGCCGAGACGCGTCTGGCGAAACAGCGCAGGTCCGGCTGAATCGATGCGGATCAGCAAAGCGACCAGGAGCAGAAATGGGGCGATGAACGCAATCAGCGCCAGCGATAACCCGATATCGAGGATGCGCTTCAGCGCGAGGTCAATGGCCGCGGCTGGACGAGCCCGCAACGGCGCGAGCGGAAGTCGAAGCGCATCTGCATAGGTTTCGGCGAAGCGCTGCTCGATGCCCACAGCCGTTGTCCGCATAAGTTCCGCAGCAGCGGAGTTGCAGAAGCTGCGCCACGGAACCTGGCAACAGCTGTTTCAGGGCGGGATGTTTCTGGAGAAAAAAGGTCAGCCGGCTGACCGCATTTTACCGTAGTGCGACAGTAGGCTTGGCGCTGTCCCGAAATTAGACGCGGGCGCTCACGCGAGTGTGCGCTGCCAACGGGCGATGCGGCGGCTACCGAGCCGCAGCAATGGAAGGAGCGATGCCAGATGCGGCTCGCGAGGCTGAAGTCCATATCGTGGCAACAACCACGGGTTCTGCCGGGCGTTTAGTGTGCTGCCGAGTGTCGTGAAAGCAAACTGGTATCCCGCGTCGCGCACCGCCTGCCAGGCTTTGGTGCCGACATCGCGCACATTTCCGAATGGGTATGCGAAATGCCGGCAAAAACCCACTTCCGCCTCGATGCGCTGGCGGGGTGTCTCGGCCTGGTGCTTCAGCTGCTTCTCGCTTTCGCGGCTGTGCATGGCCCAATGCCAGTTTGCGTGCGCTCCAATGGTGACTCCACGCCCGGCCAGCACGCGCACCTCGTCCCAAGTGAGGAACCGCTCGCTTGTGTAGCGGGCAAGATGATGATCGTTCCCGTCGCGCTTCAGCACCGAGTGCATGCTGTCCAGCGCTTCTTTTGCTAAATTGGCCGGCAGAAACCGAAATCCGGCAATGAGTTGAGAGGCCACTGCTTGCCTCGCACCATTCAACTGAATCGGTTCCGCCAAATGTGGTATCGCATAGCGTCCGTCCGCAGCATGACGCAGGAAAGCGCGTGCGACGAACATCGGGTTCGGCTCTGCCGTGTCGATATGGTGCGTGCTCACAAACAATGTCCACGGCAGACCGAAGCCCTCCAGCACATTCGCTGCCGTGTGGAGCGTGTTTGCGTAACCGTCGTCCGACATGAGGAACACGGTGCGCCGGTGCTTTTGCGGGTGTCGAAGCGCGGCTCCCAATTCACTCAGGGGCGCCACATCGAAATGTGCCTTCAGGGTGCTGATTATCGCTTGAAAATCTTCAATGGTATGGTGATTCTCCTGCAGCTCCGGATCGAAGATGTTCTGCTCCACGCCATGGAAAAACACCGCCACCGGTCCCCCCAAAGGACGCACCAGCGCGGCCGGTAGCCGCGCAGCAAGCTTCCGAAGCGTCCGCCCTGCGAAACTCAATTGCGTTTACCACTCCGTCTGCGGCACATTGTGGCTCTGTAGCCTCGTGCGAACCAGTTTGAGACACCGAATTCTAATTCTCATGCAGAAGGCCGGCCAATTGCTGGCCCGCGATTTGCTGCCCTGTAACCATTAAGGCGCAGGCTTGCGCCGTCCCGGTTAAAAAGAGCGCCCCATGAACATTCGCGTAGCCGTCGACCATTCCCTCGATCTTGAAACGAAGTTGAATGCGCGGACGCTGACCGTTGGCATTATCGGGCTCGGCTATGTTGGACTGCCGCTAACCCACGCGTTCTGGCAGGGGGGCGTCAAGGTGCTGGGTTTCGACATCGATACCACGAAGGTCGAAAAGTTGGCGGCCGGCGCGAGCTACATCAGCCACTTCGCGTCGGCGAAAGTTTCCACCATGACGGCTTCCGGCCGCTTTCGTGCCACATCGGAGTTCAGCGAATTGGCGGAGGCAGATACTGTGCTGATCTGCGTGCCGACGCCTTTGAATGCGACGCGCGAGCCGGACCTGAGCGCGGTCACCTCCACGGCGGAAGCAATTGCCGCCTATCTCCGGCCCCAACAACTGGTGGTGCTGGAATCGACGACCTATCCGGGCA
>DATAVW010000172.1:0-54556 GCA_036267515.1 Rhizomicrobium sp. | reverse complement strand
GAGTAGAGCATCACCGGGTTGCGGAACTCGGCCGCCACCTCCCGGATGATATGAATGCTCTCGGCCTCCAGCCGTTTGAGGTGCGACAGGTGCGGATCGCCCATCCCTTCCACCTCAGCCCCAACAAACTCTTCCGGGCGCGCTGCCCTCGCGGCGTTCTGCATATTGCTTAATCCGAACAACGAGTTGCAACCTCGCCAAAGTCACGCCTACTTTCTCCGGGATGCAACCTTGGCGTTCCCCGAGCCCCTGGCTTTGACCGGCAAGGCAATGGTGGTGCCTCTTACCCTGCCATGACCGGATTTCCTAGCCCTGCCCGCCTCCGATTTCTGTTGCGAAACCCGCGGGAACTTTGGGCGGCGGCCGCCGGAGGGCGCGGTTTCGGCGTTCTGATGCAGCGCGCCCGTGTCGCCCAGCTGCGGCGGGACTGGCGCTCGGCCTTGAGACTCTGGCGGGCCTGCACCGAAAACGCTCCGGACGACCCGGCCGCAGCCGCAGGCTATATCGGCGCTCTGATTTCGGCTGGAGGCACCGAAGAAGCCGTACAGCGGACAGCGGTCTTCGTCAGAAGGCATCCAAAAGATGAGAACGGCCCGATGGCGTCGGCTCGCATTGCCGAGTTGCGCGGCGAGTTCGGTGCGGCAATCGAGCACTGGCAGGCGGCACTGGCGCTGAAGCCGGACAAGTTGCAGGCGTTGATCCGGCTGGGTGCCGCGCTGCTGAAAGAGAACCGACCCGACGAGGCCTTGGTCTGCGCTCACCGATTGGAAGCAAGGTTTCCCGCCGAATCGCATGGCGCTGTTCTGCGGGCACAAATCGCCCAGCGGGAGCGCGGCTTCGCAGACGCTGTGCCATTGTGGGAAGCAGGCCTGGCGCGCTTCGGCAACGATGCAACATTCCTTCGCGCCTACGGCCGCGCGCTCTTCTCCGCCGGCGCCTACGATGAGTGCCTGAATGCGGCCGCGCGGCTTCGCAAATCCGATCGCCATGCATCCTTGACGTTGGAAGGCGCGGTGTTGGCCAAGCGCGCACCTTACCAGGACCACACGCAGTTCTGGAAAAAAGCCAGCGCCGAATTGCCGGACAGTGTCGATCTGACGCGCAAACTCCTTCATGCTGCGCTTTCAAGTCGCGAGTTCGACGTAGCAAACGCAGCATTCCTTCGGCTTGCGCAGCAGGATCGGCTGACCGTCCGCGACGCGGACATGCTTGTCGGTCTGGTGAATTTGGACTTGCAATTGGGTAACTGGCCCGCCGCGCGTCAAAAGGTGCGCGGGTATCTGAAAGGGATGCGTGGCCTCCCCGGCTACCGCGCCGCCGCACTCCGGCTCCATCGGACGATTCTCCTTTCCTTCCCGAACCGTGCCGATTCCGCGCGGCGAATTTCAGCGAACATGCCGCTGTTCGTGAATATGGTGTGGCGGGCGCGCCTTAATACAGAAGCCGCCCAGCCATTGGAGAAAATTGCAGGCATTGAAGGCGAGCTTTCTGAAACCAACTCCAGGGGCCTGCTCGATTCTGATATCGATGCCGATGTCTGCCGAACCCTTGTCGCCGTGGTGCGCGAGCGGCTGCGCACGGCAACACCGTTCTCGTTCATCCGTCTGGGCGATGGCGAAGCAACTGCCCTGCATTATCCGCCCGACGTCGCCGATCACTTCGATTCCGATGCCGCGGAGCGCGAGAAGGTGTGGTGGGGACGAACGCTCGATTCCAACACGCGCACGCAATTGGCGAGGCGGGTGCGCGGCGCAATCGAGCACGCCGATGCCATCGGCATTCCCACAAGATCACGATTGTTACGCGACGTTCGCCTCGATGGCGGTCCGGCGCTCGCGCGCCGAAAATCCGGACGCGGCCTGCTTGCGGTGATGGGGGCGCTGGAGGAAGCCGCCGCAAATGGCAGCTTGGCAGGCAAGATCGTCACTTCCGCCCATGTTCATCAGGATATGGAGCGCTGGAATATGTATGGCGAGCTGTTCGACGGTGTGGGCGAAGCCGTGCTGGTGTCATGCCATGCCGCTCTGCCGGATGAGCTGATGCGCCGCTTCGGTTTGCGAACGGCAAAGCACATCGTCACGCCACCGGGCGATGCCATGCTGGAAATGCAGCAGCGGGCGCTCATAGATTCCGAACTGCCGCCGGCCAGTCTCGATTGCGCATTCGCCGAGTTGGGTGATTGGCCAAGCGGTCGTCTGGTGCTGGTAGGCGCGGGTTATGCCGGGAAGATCATCATCGACGAAGCGCGGCAGCGGGGCGGAATCGCGCTCGACCTCGGCAGCATTTTCGACCATTGGCTCGGGCTGCACACGCGCAGCTATCAGGACCTTGCCTGACAGCAAATTCATCGCGTCGAAGCCGACAGTTACGTAGCCAGCAGGAAGGCGCGAAGGCGCTCGACAATTCGTGTGCCAGAGTCTCCGCTGCCGAACTCAGTGATCTCTCGCCGTTCGGCATAATGCGGTACGGTCCACAACCGGTTCCAGCCGGCGGCGATGGTTTCCACCCATTCCGTTTCGTCGCGCAACGTGACGCAGGGCACACGATAAAAATACGCTTCTTTCTGCAGACCGCCGGAATCCGTCAGCACGATGCCGGCGTGGTGTACCAATTTGCTCATGTCCAAATAACCGAGCGGCTCGGTAACGATGATCCCTGCGCGATCGAGTTGGAGGCCGGCGGCTTTGGCCGCAGCTATGGTGCGAGGATGCACGGGAAATACGATTGGCTGGCGGCGGGATTCATCGAACACATAGTCCAGCACCTGACGCAGCCTTTCCGGATCGTCGGTGTTGCCGGCCCGATGAACGGTCGCCACGCCGTAAGCTCCAGGCCTAAGTGCCAGCCGCTCGAGAATGTCCGAGCGCTTCTCCGCTTGCTGGGTCGCAATCAATGTCGCGTCATACATCAAGTCCCCGACAAGGTGCACGTTCTGCGCAATGCCTTCGCGGGCGAGATTTTCCACAGCCGTTGCGGTCACGCACAGCAGCAGATCGCTGACATGATCCGCAACCACACGGTTGATTTCCTCCGGCATCGTCCGATTGAACGAGCGCATGCCGGCTTCGATGTGCACCAGCGGAGTCTGCTGCCGCGACGCAGCAAGCGCGCCAGCCAGGGTGGAATCCGTGTCGCCAAAGATAATCACAGCATCGGGCCGTTCTGATGCCAAAATTCTTTCGATTCTCCCCAGCATCTGCGCGAGGATGGACTCGCTGCCGCTTCTCTCCAGCGCGAAGCGATATTTCGGCCGCGGAAGGTTCAGTTCGTCGAAAAACACCCCCGACATGTTTTCATCAAAATGCTGGCCGGTATGAACGAGGATTTCCTCGAACTCCGGCGCGGCGGCGAGCGCCCGCGACAGCGCAAACGCCTTTACGAATTGCGGACGGGCCCCCGCAATCGTCACCACTCGTTTCAGTTCCGCCATGCGAGGTGTCAGCCGACGTGCCTGCGCAAGGTCTCGATGGCGCAGGCGATATGATAAAGCGAGCTTGCGGGCGATGGTTCAATCACGAAGGTGCCATCCGCGCGCATTTTGTCATGCCAGAGCCCGCGCACCCGCGTTTGCAGGTAATGTGAGAGCCCTTCCGCGGCGGCAAGCGCCGATCGCTCCAATGCCGTGCGCCGCTCGCCGGAGGAGCGTTGCGACAGTGTCAGCGCCGCTTTCAGTCGCTCTGTTTGCGGCCACAAGCGTGCCTGCCGGGAATGCGGCGACATATCGGCCAACAGCACGTCGATGGCCACGCCGCGCGTGGTGTCAATCCCGTAGCGTTCGCCAATCTCAAACAGGCGCCCGGCCGCCTGGGCTGCTGCTTCATCGCCACCCATTTCCGCCCACGACGACAGAAGCCACGCCCATTCGAACTGGTGCCCCGGCTCGATGATGTGACCGGGAAATCCGGAGAGCGGTGTGCCGGCATCGTCAAAGAATTCCCGCAGCATGCCGCTTTCCGAATCGACAAAATGCTTGAGGCAGACCTTCACCAGCGAGTCTGCCAGCGATTCCCAGCGGCCATTCCGTTCGACTGCGCACCAGGCAAGTGCGGCTTCGAGCAAGTGCATGTGCGGGTTCGACTGGAAGCGCGATCCGCGCAACTCCTGCTCCAGAAAACCGCCGCCCGCGCGCGCAAAACGCTGCTCGACGATGGAGAGCAACTCGATAGCTTCGCGGGAGCAGCGCCCGGGATCGACTCCGGCCCGCGCAGCGGTCGCAAGCGCCAGAAGAATGAAAGCCTGATCGTAAAGAAACGCCCGATCGTCCAGCGGCGTGCCATCGTAATCCAGCAGCGTGCGATAAAGCCCGTCGGCGCGGCGATAATGGCTAAAGAGCGCCTCCATCCCGTGCGCCACAGCGGCCCGCCAGGGACCGGGCCAGGCTGCGAGTCCCGCTGTCGCATAGACGTAGGTCTGACGCGCCTGAACCCGCGCGCGCCGCGGCACGGCAATCGCTTTCGCCTGCTCGTCGAGCAGCTCGAAAAATCCTCTTTGTTGATGATCCGCACCAAGCGTCCACCAAAGCGGCAAAGCGGAATTGTCCAGCCAATTGCCGAGCTGGCGTGCGGCCGTTTTCAGATCCGCATAATCTCTACGCCGCTCAGGCGCGTGCGTACGGCGAAAGGCTTCCGGCCGCGCGCGCGACCGCAGACCCTCCACGGCCGACTTCACGAGCGAGCTTGCATCCAGCTTGCACACGATGATGCCATCCGGTTCTACAATCACGCCGACGTCCGAAAGGCCGATCACCGCCAAGGGCACTGTGGGGCTGCGGACAAAGCAGCGCTCGGACTGAAACGCCAGTGCATGCTCGCCAAGAACGACATTCTCCACCTCGTCCTTTGCATGCGCGCCATAGATTGCGCTCCAGGCGCCAAGGTCCGACCATGGGAAATCGGCAGTAACGACGGCGGCTTTTGCGGTGCGCTCCATCACTGCATAATCGAGCGATTTCTTCGGCGATTGCCCAAAAGCAAAAGAATCCAGCCGGATCACGTTGCCGTCGCGCACCGCGCTTGCGACGGCACGTTCCACGGCGTCGGCGATGGCGGGTTCGAAATTTCGCATTTCATCCAACAGGACGGACGGGCGGAATGCGAACATCCCGCTGTTCCAGAGAAAGCCGCTCGCCACATAATCGGCCGCCTTTTGGCGCGACGGCTTTTCCACAAACCGCTCAACTCTGGCGACCCCTTCACAGTCGGCGATGCTCTCGCCCGGATCAATATAGCCGTAGGATGTGTCGGGCCGGATCGGAGCAATGCCGAAGGTGACGATGGAACCGCGCTCCGCACCATCCGCCGCCCTCCTCGCCGCCTTGTGGAACATAGCAACGTCGGGAATGTAATGATCGGCCGGTTGCATGATCGCCGCGCCATCTTCCGCCATGTTTAGCAGGACAGCTGCGGCCGCGGCTGTGGCGGGTGCGGAATCGCGGCCCTCCGGCTCCAGAACGATGACAGCGTCCACGCCAACAGCTTCCAGCTGCGCCCGCAAAACCGTTTCATGCGATTCGCCCGCCACCACGACAGGCGCAATCGCCCCATCGAAGTCGCGCAAACGGAGTACGGCCTGTTGAAAACAGGATAGGTCGCCGATGAGCGCGGCGAATTGCTTGGGATGGTCGCGGCGCGAAACCGGCCACAGGCGGGAGCCTTCGCCGCCGCAAAGAATAATGGGGGAAATGGACATTGGTGAATGCCGCAGCCTGGGGGACGGCCTTCCCATAGCATCATCCCGAGCCTCAGGAACATCCCCGAGAACACCGGAATTTTTCAGTGATTAACGGCACGCGCCAAACGGCCTGCGTATCCTGAATTCAGGCGCGCAGAATGGACGATGTGGCATTTGGCGCGCCCGGAAACACGCGCGCCAACGCAGCAGGCGGTAGCTTCATGTGCCCGTTCAGCACCGCGCCGGCCACAGTGCGGAAGTCGGTGGTCACGGCCAGATCGCGTCCCTGGTACAGATGTTCCTCGCCAATGCCCGGCCATTGCCCGTGCACTTTTCCACCGCGAACCGGACCACCCATCACCCACATGACGTTCCCATGACCATGATCGGTCCCGGCGTTGCCATTCTCGCGCGCCGTGCGGCCGAATTCGGAGATCACCAGAATGACGGTGCTGCGATAGCTGGGGCCAAGACCTTTGGGAAATTCCGCAAGCCCTTCGCCCAGTTGGCGAAGGTGGTTCGCCAGTATTCCCTGCACTCCGCCTTCGCGCACATGGTGATCCCATCCGCTAAGCGCAAAGAAGCCAATCTGAATCGTTGGATCCTGCCGGGCGAGCGCACAAAAATGCGCCGCGTCTTTCGCGAAACCGATGGGCGAAGGCGCACCATTGGCGGCTTCCGACATGTCCTGCTCGAGATCGGACATGAGCCGCGCGTGCGCGGACTGTCCCTGCCGGTAAGCCACGCTCATCGAGTCGGTGCCCGAATACATGGAATCGAAGGCCGTGTGGACCAGCGGGGTCGTCGATATTTCTGCCGTGCGTGCACCGCCACCGCCGGCACTTGGCAGACTCGCGACCGTCATCGTTCCGCGCAGAATGAGGGGCATGACTGGCCCGAAGTTCACCGCTTCCGTAGGATTGTGCACCCCCGGGAGCGCAGCCAGAGACCGGTTCAGCCAGCCATCGTTCGTAGCGCGCACGCCCGGCGTTCCAGTTTCCATGTAAGCCTGGGCCTGGAAGTGTGAACGCGACTCATCTGGCGAACCGCAGGCGTGAACAAAGGCAAGGCTGCCCTCCTTCCACATCGGCATCAACGGTGCGAGCTGCGGATGAAGCGCGAAATGTCCATCAAGATCGAGCGCCCCGCCTTCATGACCCGGCGGGGGCACGGCGATGGTGGGCCGCATTCTATAGTAGGCCGGATCGTTATGCGGGATCACCACATTCAGGCCGTCTACCGCTCCGCGAAGGAACACGACGACCAAGCGCTGCGAGGCGCCATTCGGGTTTTGCGCCGCCCAGGCGCGCGATCCGATCCGGATGAAGGCGAGTCCGCCGAGGGCGGTCGCAGAATTCAGGAAATCTCGCCGACGCATATCGATCTCCACACTAGCAACGCATGAACTCAGGGCTTCCCAAAATCAGCCCGGCACGATCTGTGCTCCGAGCCACTGAAACAGCAGACTTGGTCTTATTGCCGAGTTCCGGCCCAAGCAGAGTGAGCAACCGCTCCGCATCCAGCGGCGACTTGCCGTCATCAGGCTGCCGTCCAATATGCCGCTGCATCGACCCGTAACCCGCGCGCGCCAGATAAGGCTGCATATAGGCGCCGGTGCCAAACTTCACCGCGAACGAAAGTCTGCGCATCATGGCGTCCGGATCGAGCCATGCCGTTTCGGTGCAGGCATAGCCGTCCGGAGAGATGCAGGCATAAATCGGCTGGCCCAGTACCTTCAGCTCTTCCGCCAGCGGGCCGGCATTCATTGGATTCAATCCTGCAACGCGAGCAACCGACACCACATACTGGTAAGGTGTCTTGAATTTCGACCCGAAATTCGCGGGTGCACGAAAATCCTTGCTGGCCAGCATTGTGCGAACGACTGCCCGCAAATCCCCATCCGTTTTGTGGAACACGGCCGCCATATCGGAGACCAGCTCGGATGACGGTTGATCCGCTACAAAATATTGTGCGAGCTGAAAGCTGATGTGCCGTGCCGTAGAAGGATGCTCGGCGAGCATGAGCAGGGCCGCCTCGCCATCCGCCATTCCTCCGTTTCCAAACTCCCGTCCCAGGAACGTCTGTGGCGTGCCATCATGCCATCGTGAAACGAAGGCAAATCCGCCCCAGAGCATGCGCGAATTGTCCTCCGGCATCTCATCCGCACTGCTGCCGCCGAACTGCCTCCCAAGTGACCACCCGGTCAGGATATGCGCCAGGGCCGTTACATCGCTCTGCGTATAACCGCCATCGACGCCAAGCGTATGTAACTCCATCACTTCACGAGCGTAATTCTCGTTGATGCCGGCCGCCTTCTTTCCTTTCCCGTGCGTGCCGGGCGCAACATTCTGCCAATTGTCGAGGTAAACCAGCATGGCGGGATGCTTGGCGGTTGCGAGCAGCAGATCGCGAAACTTGCCGAGCACATGAGGCCTGATTGCCTCGTCTTCGTAAGCGCCGATCCAGACGCGAACGAATTTTTTGTGCTCGAAGACGTTGAAGTGATTGAACCAAAAATCGACCAACGCTTCGTGCAGGCGGTCCGGGCTTGAGATGGCGCGAATCAAGCGGGCCATGCGCGCTTCAGGACCAACCTCACTGGTGACTTTCTTCAAGAGCTTCTTCTGCTCATGCGGTATCTTCTCGCCAGGCGACATCTGTGCGAGCGCCTTGAACCAGTACTTGCGGTACAGCGTGAGCGTGTCCAGGCCGAAAGAAGGAAGACTGTGCAGCTGTGCCTGCATTGACGCAGGCAATTTGGACGGATCGGCGTTCAATTGTTCTTCGATGTAAGTGTCGAAGCCTGCTGCTGCGATGCGATCCAGTTCGCCGGGTGCCGGTCCGAAACTAAACCGGTTTGCCAGATGGAGGGCTGTTGCGTGGTCGAGCATCTACGCGCCCTTTGGTGCCCAGAACTCATCCGGACAATGACATTGTCACTTCACGCAGAATACACGATTTCCCCCGCCAGGCAACGCGTGCACGGGGATTAAGCCCCTGCAATCGCCGAACTTCTCATCGTCCGCTATGATGGAGCTTTCCGACCAGATTAGCGCTCCGCGCAGGTGTCTGGCCGGCAGCGCGCCGCAAGAGCAATTTCTGTTGCCGCTCAAAAAGTACGCGCCTTGCACTTACAAATCCGAGGCAGGCCGCCGTTAGTCCAACCAGGACGTAAAAACTCGCCGCAGGCATCAAGGTGGCGATAACCGACGTACTCAAAATCGTGACCACATAGACATACAGCGCCCGCTTTCGTCCGAACACGTCAGCCAGAATATGATGGAAATGGTCCTTGCCGCCTCGGAATGGAGAACGACGGCGCAGAAGCCTGGCAGCAATCACCCGCAGGCAATCAAGCACTGGCATGGCAAACCAGACGAGCAGCGTCTCCGCTTTCAATCGGCCGCTGCTTAGCGAAGCCAAGGCAAGCACAGCCACTACAAAACCTACCCCGAACGTGCCGCAGTCCCCGAGAAAAACGCGCCCTCGAAGATTGAAAAAAAGAACAACCGCCACCGGCCCGGTCAGTGCCAGTGCGACCAGGCGCACCGGTGCATCTGCGTAAATGTCGAAACCGATGCACCATATCAGCAACGCCGAAGGGACGAGCCCATCGATGCCGTCCGCCATGTTCACAGAAGAGACGAAGCCGGCGGTCGCAACAATCGCTCCCAGAACGAACAAGGGAGTCGAGATGGCGGTATTGCCGAACGATGCCCACGGAATTTCTTTCGGCGCGAGTTGCGGATCCAACGCGAAGACGATGAGCGTGAAGACACACAGAACCAGCAATCTCCCGTTTGCCGAAAGATGGGATTGGTCATCCATGATGCCGACCAACCCGACGCCGGCGCCGCTGAGCAGTAGCGCGAGATAAAGCGGCTGATGGGGATCAAGCACCCACTGAGCGAGCAGACCAAACGCAAGCGGCGCCAGGATGGAGAGGCCGCCGGTTTGCGGCGTGGGCTTGGCATGCCCCTTCCTGCCCCCACGCGGATAGTCGAAGACCTTTAGCCAATCGGCCATCCGTGGAGCAAACAGACAGAGACCGAGGGTCGCCGCGGTTGTGGCAGGGAAAAGGTAAAGATAAGAATTCAAGCGCCCCACCCGAATGTGCTGTCCGGTCCCCCATCGCGGCGGGTCGGCCGCATCGGCAAAACCGGAAAGCGCGCTTACTGACGCGGAACAGTAAGTCTTATGCCTTAACGATTATGTCGGCGTGGGTCGAGATATCTCGCATGGCATTGCGGGTATCCACGATCAGATCGAGCGATCGGGTGAGCGCACGATAATCCACCCCGTCATGGTCGGTCACGATCAGCGCGGCATCGAACTGTTCGCCGAAGCTGTCGGGTTTCCAGGAAATCGAACTGCGGCCCGCCAACTGCGGAAATTCGCGCGTTTCAGGGATGATCGGCACCCAGGGATCGTAGTACTCCACCGCGGCGCCCCGTCCCTCCAGCTGCCGGAAGATCGTCAGCGCCGGGCTCTCTCGCAGATCGTCTACATTGCGTTTGTAGGCCACGCCGACGAGCAGGACCTTGCTGCCGTTCAGACTCATTTGCTTGCGGCCAGAAAGTGCGGCGGCTAGCGCCGCGACGACCTGCCGGGGCTCGGCCGTGTTGATTTCTCCGGCGAGCTCGATGAATCGCGCCGGCACTTCATGTTCCCGCGCTTTCCACGAGAGATAGAACGGATCGATCGGCACGCAGTGACCGCCCAGGCCAGGCCCAGGATAGAACGGCATATAGCCGAATGGCTTTGTTGCAGCCGCGTCGATCACTTCCCAGACATCGATCCCCATATGCGCAAAAATGTGCTTTAGTTCGTTCACCAGCGCGATGTTGACGCAGCGAAAGATGTTTTCGCTAAGCTTCACCGCCTCCGCGGTTGCCATATTGGTCACAGGCACCAGGCGATCAACCAGCCGCCCGTAGAAAGCCTCTGCGAGATGGCGGCTGTTCAGATCGTCCGCACCAACCACCTTGGGAATCTCTGAGGTGCGAAAGCCGGACCCAGGATCTTCGCGCTCTGGCGAATAGGCAAGAAAGACGTCAGTCCCCACTTTCAACCCACTCAGTTCGAGCGCGGGCTTCACGATCTCCATCGTGCAGCCGGGATATGTGGTGGATTCGAGGCAAACCAGCTGGTCAAGCCTCAGCGCCTGGCTAATTGCGTCGGCGGTACGCCGAACATGGCTGAGATCCGGTTCCCGATATTTGTTCAATGGGGTGGGAACGCAAATTATAACAATATCGACCTCGGCAATTTCCGCCAGGTTGGCGGTCGCGCGGAATCTGCGGTCGAGCAGCATGGTGGCGATCTTGGCATCGGGAATGGTGCGGATCGTGGAGTGACCACGGTTGAGGGCGGCCACGCGGTCGTCATCGATGTCGAAGCCGACGACGCGAAATCCCTTTTCATGTGCTGTGATCGCAAGCGGCTGGCCAACATACCCCATGCCCACCACGCCGACGGTCGCGTTTCCGGAGCGGAACAACGAGGCCAGCCGCGCAAGACGCGGCGAGGATTCGTCAGACAGCGATGCGGCTCTAAAAGCCTCTTCCTGTCCACCCAATCTCATTTAACCACTCCCCACTGCACCTGACGCTACTCGTGCACCCGGCCGTTCCCTGCGCATGGGGCCGTGGCTGATGGAACGTAATGCCTTTTCCTGCCGGTTGCCAACGGACCCGCTCTAGCCATCTTCCACCATGACAAGCGCGCCGTGATCGAGGTGATAGCGCTCCCTCGTGCGACTGCAAGTCAATGTCTCATCCAGACGTTCACCGCTCCGGCTGACCCAGCCGATCCGCCTGGCGGGGCTCCCGACCACCAGGGCATGAGCGGGCACATCTCGAGTAACCACGGCGCCCGCGCCCACCATGGCGTAGGAGCCCACAGTGTTCCCGCAGACGATCACGGCATTGGCCCCGATGCTGGCGCCGCGCCGGACGATGGTTGGAAGAAACTCAGCCTTACGGCTCACATGCGCGCGCGGCAGCAGAACGTTGGTGAAAACCATGCTCGGCCCACAAAAAACGTCGTCCTCAAGGGTGATAGCCTCATAGATCGAGACGTTGTTTTGAATCTTGCAACCATTGCCGACATGGACGTTGGGCCCGATCATCACATTCTGGCCGATCACGCAGCGCTCGCCAATCCTGCTGCCGGAGAGAATGTGCGCGAAATGCCAAATCCTGGTTCCTGCGCCGATCTCGACATTGTCGTCGATCACCGCGGTTGGATGCGCAAGGAATGAAGAACTCATGCGGGTGCAATCTGGCGTGTGTTCACAGGGCTAACCGGGGCACAGCGGCAGCGCAAGGGAAAAGACCCTCAGATAGTGGCCTGCAATTCCGCCGAAACATTCCGGTCAGAAACCTGCTCTTCCAGCTTGCCGTAAAGCTCGAGCAGGCGCCGGCGATACACAGTCCAGTTATCTGCTTCGATAAAGCGGCGGCATCCGGCTTGCGCTTGCTCAATCATCTCCGGCGTCAGCGAGGCGACCAAATTCGCAATCGCCTCCGCGCTGAACGCCTGTGGGAGGACCCAACCACAGCCATAGGTCTCCACAACACGCCGCAACTCGGCGAACGGCTGAACGATCATTGGAACCCCGGCATTGGGATATTCCCAAAGCTTGTTGGGCGTGGCGATCCAGTGGTTCAGAACGGTGTCTTCGTAAGGGATGATCCCGACGGTTGCGCCCTGCGTCCACGACAACAACTCGTCGGCGGGGACTGCGGAAACAAAAGAAGCCTTTCCGGCTGAAGGAATGCCCTTGAGGGTTTCCAGCAGAGGTCCCTTGCCCATCATCACAACAGACCAGTCATCCGACAGCAAAAGTGCTGCGCGCACCAGCGTTTCGAGCCCGCGATGCTTCGTAAATCCGCCCTGGTACAGGATGATTTTTTGCTGCGCTGGCAGCCCGGCTGCCCGGTGCAGCCGCCCATCGTAGGTTCCGGCAGGCGTGTATTCGGTGGCGTTGCGAATCACCGTGGCGCGCGGAGCAGTGGGATAGGAGTAGCGGTAATAATTTGCAGCGCTGTCGTTCACCGCGACGAAACCATCCACGTGCGGCAGATATCTCGCGTGCACACGCGCAAAATAATCCGTGGCGCCAAATCTGCGTGACGCCACGGCCTCATAGATCTCGTGTGCATCGTAGACGAGCGGGATGCCAAGCGCCTTCTTTACCAGCCAGCCTGTGGGAAGGGCGCTGCAATCATGGCAATGCACCACATCAGGGTCGAATCCAATCGCAGCCGAAGCGAGCATTCGCGAGCGATGCCGATAAGACGAGAAGCTCGGGAATCTCACGCCCAAAATCGCGAGGGGTGCTGTCAAGATTTCCAGCAGCCAATCGGGAATCCAGCTCGGGATTCGTGAACGGATGGCCGGAAAAAAAACCGTAAGCGGCCCTTCACTCGTTTCCGAGATAAGCTGCCGGCGGACAAGTTCTCTTTTTCTTTCGCGACGAGTTGCGTAATCCCTTGCGCGCGCAATGACGTACCGCAGCACGTACACCATCGCGAGCAGAACAATGATAAAGATCAGCAGAGATGCGCTAGAACCTGCCAGATTGCGTGATGCGCCAAACGGACCGCCCCACGCCACAGCGTTACCCGCAGCTGCTATGCGATAAAGCCTGAACAAGGCGTAGCCCAGGGCGGCGGCAAGCACTGCCAAGGCGGCACCCAGAATCACAACCCGGAAAGCGCGGCTTCTTTCGTGCGGGACGCGGATCACCCTTACCCCGTCGGGCAGGGATTCTTCAGCCTTCGTGGCGCCGGTCTCGGGAATGCCGACTACCGTAACCATGTGGCCGGCGTGCTGAAGTGCATGCGCTTCGCGCATTACGCGGCCATCGCGCGTCCCATTATTGTGAACGATCATGCAAATTTTCATCGGGAGCACGCGCTAGATGCGCGATCGACGGTCCACCCTTGACACCAGTCTGTTAATATCGGCCGGTGCAGCAGTCAGTTAACGGGAACCGCCTGTGGCGCGACCGCGGCGATAGCACGCGTGCGGACGGTCTCGCCGCCGAGTGCCATTGAACTCGCCGCCGCGTCGAGGACGCGCAATACCCGAAGGCCCTCAATGCTGTCCGTGCGAGGCGTCTTGCTGGCCGCCACGCAAGAGAGGAAATGGGCACATTCTTCGCGCAGCGGCTCTTTTTCCTCGATACGCACCAAAACAGGCTCCGCACGCACCACCCGCACCAAACCTGACGAAACATCGATCCCATGATCGAAGATTTGCAGCTTTTCCTGCCACTTCGCCGTGTCATCAAAAACGGCCTGGGCACGCGAACCGATCAAAACCAGCTTGTGCTCCTTAACCGGGTTGAGCCACGACACGGCCACATCGGCGGTTACGCCATTGGCGAAATCCAGATGGACCCGCGCAATGTCCGCTATGTGTGCGTTGAGGATCGGCCTGCCGTGCGCGGACACACGCTGCGGCAACTCGCCAAAGATCGCCAGGATGATCGAGATGTCGTGGGGCGCCAGGGACCACAATACGTCTTCTTCTGTGCGGAAACGGCCGAGGCTCAACCGCCGCGAATAGATGTGCCGCACGGTCCCTAGCCTGCCGGAACGCACTTCCTGCAGCAGCTTGCGGACGGCGGGATGATAGCGAAGCACATGCCCGACCATTAATACGCGCTGGCGTTCGCGGGCAATGTGCGTAAGGAGTTGGCCATCCTGCACATTCATCGCCAGCGGCTTCTCGACGAATACGTGCTTGCCGGCTTCGAGGGCCTTGCGCGCGTGAATGGCATGCAATGCGGCAGGCGTCGCGATCGCTACCGCTTCGACGTCTTCATCTTCGAGCAACTCATCGTAGTGACGCGCGGGAACTTCGTAGCGCGATGAAAATTCCGAGGCTACGCCGTGCGAGAGATCACTCACAGCCGTGAGTGCGCCAAGCTGCGACAGATTTCGGATGATATTCTTACCCCACTGGCCGCAGCCCAAGGCCGCAACTTTGGGCCGACTCTGGCCCGAGGCAACAACAGGGCCTAAGAGCGCTTCCTGCTCCGAACTGCGATCCAAAGACAAACCCCACTGCTCGCTAGCCTAACCCTAACAAGCCGAAACGGCTGGTACAACAGGGGAATTGGCCTCCTTTGCCGAAACGCCACAGTATTGCCAAATGAGCACGGAGGGGGCAGGAAGACTGGCCCTTATTATCCCTCCTAAAGGCCCCCGGCGGCTCCGGGCACGCCGCGGTTTCCGCTTTCCCATGCGCATTCTCCTCCTGACCGATAATTTTGTGCCAGAAACAAACAGCCCAGCGCGGCGGGCGTATGAACATGCGCGGGTGTGGGTGGCAGAGGGCGCTCAGGTGACGGTTATCACCTCAATTCCTAATTTCCCAACCGGTGTGCCGTTCCCTCCATACCGGAATCGCCCATATCAGCGAGAGCGCATCGACGGGATCGATGTCGTACGCGTGTGGACCTTTTTGGCGCCGAATCGGGGGGTATTTCGCCGATCATTAGATTTCCTGAGCTTTGCCTTTTCGGGATTTCTTGGAGGCCTGTTCCAGTCTGCCGACGTGATTGTCGCCACATCGCCACAATTGCTGACAGGACTTGCCGGCTGGTGGCTGGCTGGTCTGAAACGCAAGCCCTGGATTTTTGAAATCCGGGATCTGTGGCCAGCATCCATCGTCGATGTGGGCATGATGCAGGAGAACCTTTTCATCAGAATGCTATCCGTGCTGGAGCGACAGCTCTATCGCCACGCCACCCGGTTGGTCGCCGTGAGCAGCGGTGTGCGCGATGGTTTGGTGGCGCGCGGCGTTTCACCGGAAAAGATCGGCGTCGTGGCGAACGGCGTCGATCTCTCGCGCTTCGGGCCGCAGACGAAGGCCAATGAAGACCTTATCGATCCAGAGCTGCGCAATCGCTTTGTGATCGCCTATGTCGGTACGCATGGGATGGCCCAGGGACTGGAGACCGTTGTGGATGCGGCGGCTCATCTCCAGGCAAGCGATATTCATTTTGTCTTCGTGGGTGACGGGGCGCGTCGCGAAGCCGTCATGGCTCACGCCAAAGAACTAGCACTGGCAAATGTCACATTCACCGGCCTCGTGCCGATCACAGCCGCCGAAGAATACCTCCGCTTTTCGGAAATCGTTTTGATCCCGCTCAAGCGGACCAGGCAGATCCAGATCACTTTGCCCGCGAAAATTTTCGAAGCGGCGGCCCTCGGAAAGCCGATGATCGTCAGCGCCGAAGGCGCATCGGCTGATCTTGTCCAACATTACGGGGCGGGTCTCGTAGTTCCTCCAGAGGATTCTGAAGCACTGGCAGCAGCAATTCTGCAACTCCAGGGCGATCCGTCACTGAGAGCGCGGTTGGCGCAAGGCAGTCTCGCGCTTGCGCGCGATTTTGACCGCCGGCGTTTTGCCAAGGACATGCTCGAGCAGATTCGCCAAGCTGCCGCCTGAGGCGAAACGTTCTTCCTAGCTCTCGGGCCAAAGACGAAAGGGACCTCCAATAACCTCGAGCCTAATTGCCGCTATTGCGATTTGCGCCGATCACCGTCAAAGCCGCTGCGGTCGTCGCCATCTTGCTGAGGATATCGGTCGTATTGATAGCGAAAACTGTCCAGTTGAAGGGCTGCGGATCCCGCGGCACGACAACCATCGAACCCGGCGGAATCTCGTGACCGCCGCCAAAGTTCCACCAGCTGTCACCCTCGGGCCGCGACGTTCCATCGGGCAAAACCACGAACACCAGGCTGTCATCAGCCGCATCGTTCTCGCCGCCGGCCAGCTTGATATAATCGCGAACTGTCAGCCCCGCCCGGTAGGCAAAGGCGCCGGTGCTCAGCACGGCTCCCGTTACAGTGACGCTTGAAGGCCGCTTCGGAATATAGACGGTGTCGCCGGATTCCAGCAGCACGTCGAGCTCTGGTCTTGTGGCGAGAATGACCGGATCGGCAGTGACGGAAATTCGTCCCAGCGCCGGCATGGTGCGCAGTGCCTGCGCGATCTGCTCGACATACGAAAGACCAGACGCATTCACGATCGTCGCCGGCTGCGTTGCGACCGTCGCAATATTGTCCTCCAGCAGCCGCGCCGTCCGCTGATTACCATCCTGTTCCTGAATCGCTGCGCTCTGACGGGTGAAGACCGTGCCGAACGGATAGGCCTCATCCGTCAGGCCGCCGGCGCGCGCCAGCACCGACGACAGACGTTCGCCACGCGTGATGTCGAACGTTCCAGGATAACGGACTTGCCCGAGGATTGTGATGGTCTCGCCGTTGCGATCGGAAAACACCGGTCGCAGCCGCACGCTGTCGAACGGCTTGAGCGAAATGCTGGCGAAGTCCTGCGGCATGATGCGCAGCGAGTTTCGCACCGTGCGCGAGGTGCCAGCGCTGGTGTCGATGATCGTGGATGTGATTTCGACAGAAGAAAGATCGGCTTCCCGTTGCACGCCGCCTGCAGCCGCAACCACAGCGGCAAGAGCCGTGTCGCCGACCGCCAGGTATGAGCCCGGATTGCGGACCTCGCCGTTGATGGTCACCAGATAATCTCGCGCCGAGTTAACCAACTCAACGGTGGGAATGCCGAGACTTGCCGATATCTGATCGAGCGAAACTTGAGCTTGCGCGCTATTGTTGGTGGCAACCGTGGCTGCCGCACCACCCGTCGCTCCTTCTGTCGCCTGTGCTTGTCCCAAATTCACGATCGCGGCTCCCGTGCTTGGAAGGCCGGTCGTTGGTGTCGTGGAGGGTTGCGGCGGCGCATTGCCGGCCTGCAGAGCCGTCGCGACCGCAGCCGCGGGCGCATTCTGAGCCACCGCGCCGGGCGGAGGGATCGGCATTGTGGTGCTGTTATTTCCGGAAGATTGATTCGCCGTCGTTCCAGTGTTGCTTGTACTGGCCGCGCTTGTTGGCTGCGTGCCATTGGTCGGCGAAGTAGACGACTGCGAAGACGTGGATGAAGAAGACGATCCGGAAGAGTTTGCCGCACGGAATGTGGCAATGGGATTCTGCGAAGCCGACGACGTCGTTCCCAGCGCAGCACTGGCAGCCGCAGCCAAGGTCGCAATCTGCGACTGGTTGAAGACATAGACAAGATCGTTGTCCGCGAGTTTCAGGTCCTCCTTCTTCTCGAACGTGTTTTCGATCGAGAACGGGATGATCGTCTGGAAATTCGATTTTGGCTCCCGCCGGATCACTACGCCGTACAAGGTATAGGATTGAGGTGTGAGATCGTCTGAATCGCGGATCAGCCGGGACATGGTGGGTGTGCTGCCGAGCGCGCGCGTTCCCGGCACGGAAACCTCACCGGAAAGTGTGATAACACCATTCGAGGCTGACCGCTCGAAATCGACAAACAGGACTTCGCCAGACCGTATGGTGCCGCTCTTGGCGACGGACACCATTTGCATCCGGCCGTCAGGCAGAAGCTCAAGCTTTGCCAGCCGCTTGGTGCCAGCAAGCTCGGTGCCACCCGCGAGCGCGATGAGCGATTGCTGCGTGATTGCGCTTGCCCCAGGCGCAAGCTCAAAAATCCCAGGCTGCTTCACCAAACCTGCAACCGCCACGGTCTGCCCGATAGCCGGCACGATAATGCGGTCGCCTTCCGTCAACCCCCCCGCAGACGCGAATGAGCCGGCGCCAATCAGCGAATAAAGATCCAGCCGGATGCGGCGGTGACCGCGCTCCAGAATAACGTTGCGAAGGCTGCCGGTCTTCTTGATGCCGCCGGAAAGCAGAATCGCATCGACCGGCGTGTTCAGGCCGGTCAATGTGCGGACGCCAGGCGCGGCCACTTCGCCTGTGACCAACACTGATACTTGACGCACGGTTCCGACCGAGACGAACGCCTGCGCGCCGAGTTGCGATCTTGCCTCGCGCCGGGAAATCTCCTCCCGCACGTCGCCCAGAGTCCGTCCGGCCGCCACGATCGGCGGCAGATCGGGCAGAATGATGCGGCCTTCGCGGTCGATGGTGACCGTATAGGCAATATTCTGGTGGCCTCTCAGAACGATATTCAGCTCATCGTTGACTCCGAGGACATAGCTATCCTGCAGGGCGCCAACTTGCGTTACCGGGACGCTGCTGCCGACACCGAACGTGTCATAGCCATGTTGGGTGAGTGTCCGGCCCGCACGCTGCGAATACAGTTGCTCCAGGTGTGACGGAGGCTGAGGTGTCGCGGGTTGCACGGGCGGCGTAGCCGGCGAAAGGGTGGTCTGACTGGGCGCAGCAGTCGTCGATGGCACCTGCGCAGAAGGAGAGGTGTTCGACGGACTCGGCTGGCCGGCGATTGCGTTCAGGATGCTCTGCACATCCGTACCGCTCGGAATGCTGGTCTGGGCCAGCGCGCCAAACGAACTCACGGCGGCAAGCGTTGCTACGACGGCGGCCCGTATCGTGCCGACGCAAAACTTTTTCAGCGACATCACCCCAGCTCTTTTCCGTGCCGGAAAACCCAATTGCGTCCGGCTTTTACTCTGTGAGGCTCTTTGCTTCAAGCGGTGGCCGGTCAGCCCTTACGGAGATACTTGCGACCATACGCGCACGAGGTTTTCTTCAGATTATCCTGGTTTGCGCCTTCGTTCGTGTCATGCGACAGAGTGCGCGCTAAGAAGGGGCAGTGCGGTTATGATTTTCTGGCAGCACAGATGCCGGCTTGTTGTCGTGGCTGGCCTGATGCTCGTATCGCTACCGGCCACGGCCCAGACAAGTGGCCCATCTTCCTCGTTCCCATGGATGAACGCGGCGCTATCTGCCGACACACGTGCCGATCTGCTGCTTGCGCAAATGAGCGAAGACGAGCAGTTGCAATTGGTGATGGGATCTGTGGGGGCGGACCAGAGGCTCCCCTACGGCCGTCCTCCTCCCGAAGCGCTGAAGCCGTTTCTTCCGGGGACTGCGGGCTACGTACCGGGCATCCCACGGCTGGGCATCCCGGCGCTGGTGGAAAGCGATGCTGGGCTCGGCATTGCAAACAATTCACGTATGCGCCCGCTCGATCAGGCGACCGCCTTCCCGTCCGGCGTCATGACGGCGGCGACCTGGAACCCGGAAATCGCTCAACAGGTTGGCGCTGCCATCGGGTCCGAGGCTCAGGATCGCGGCTTCAATGTGCTGCTGGGCGGCGCCATGAATCTTGCCCGTGAGCCGCGCGGCGGCCGCACCTTCGAATATGCCGGCGAAGACCCGCTCCTCGCCGGCATCATCACCGGAGCGCAAGTGGCGGGCGTCCAGAGTCAGCATGTCATATCCACCGTGAAGCACTTCGCGCTGAACGATCAGGAAGCCGGGCGAACCGTGCTGAACGCTACGATAGATGAGGCCGCGGCACGGGAATCGGATTTGCTGGCGTTCGAGATCGCTGTCGAACGCAACGATCCCGGCGCGGTGATGTGCGCTTATAATCGGGTCAACGGTCCTTACGCCTGCGAAGCTCCTTTCTTGCTAACGAATGTGTTGAAGACAGATTGGAAGTATCCCGGCTGGGTGTTGTCGGATTGGGGCGCGGTGCACAGCACGGTCGAATCCGCCAATGCAGGGCTGGATCAGGAGTCGGCCGCCGGTTTCGATGCCAGGGATTATTTCGGCGCACTGCTGAAGCAAGCACTTGCGGATGGGACGGTTCGACCGGCGCGCCTGCATGACATGGTGCATCGCATCTTGCGGAGCATGTTTGCGAAAGGCCTGTTCGATTTTCCGCCGGAAAAGCTGATGCTCGCCACTGAAGCAAACCGGCCCACGGCCCAAAAAGATGCGGAAGAAGGAATCGTTCTGCTGAAGAACGATTTGCGCCTGCTTCCGCTCAACAAGAACCTATCTCGCATCGCGATCATTGGTGCCCATGCCGATGTCGGCGTGCTTTCCGGCGGCGGATCTTCGCAGGTCATTCCTATCGGCCATAACAGCGCCGACGAGTTTCCCGTGGGGGGCGCAATTCAGATCATGCGGAACGGCGCCAAGATACCGCCCAGGGGTACCGAGATCTTCGACCCGCCCTCACCGCTTTCGGCCATCCGTGCATTAACGCCGGGAACGACAGTGACGTACGACAGCGGCGAAAACGCGCAGAGCGCTGCCGATCTGGCAAAGCAGTCGGATGTCGCGATCGTCTTTGCCTCGCAATGGATGGCGGAAGGCCGCGACGCGCCGACCCTCGGACTCCCCGGCGATCAGGATTCCCTGATCGAAGCGGTTGCCGCCGCCAATCCCCGAACCATCGTGGTCCTTGAAACAGGCGGGCCGGTGCTGATGCCGTGGCTGCCGCATGTTTCCGCAGTTCTCGAAGCCTGGTACGCCGGAAGCGGCGGTGCTGCCGCGATTGCAGCGGTTCTGTTCGGCGATGTGAATCCGTCCGGCAAACTGCCACTCACCTTTCCGCACGCCGACGATCAATTGCCCCGTCCGGTGATTCCAAGTGCGGCCCCGGGCATACCGTTTGATCTCAGCTACGTTGAAGGGGCCGACGTCGGCTATCGCTGGTTTGAGCGCAAGAACCTCATGCCGCTTTTTCCGTTCGGTTATGGCCTTTCGTATACGACATTCCACATCGATGCCCTGACCGCGACAGCAAGCAACGGTACACTTTCGGCGAGCATCGATGTCACCAATCAGGGGGCGATAACCGGAAGTGAGACTGTTCAACTTTATGCGGCACCACCGGTACCGACCGGTGCGGATGTGCGCCGCCTCGTGGGGTGGAGCAAGATAGAATTGAAACCGGGAGAGAAACGTCGCGTGACCATCATCGCCGAGCCGCGCCTGCTCGCGACCTTCGATGCCTCGCATCATGTGTGGCGAATGGCTGATGGCGCATATCAGGTAAGCGCAGGCGATTCGGCGGCTGCATTGAGCCAAAGGGTCAATCTCCACTTGTCGGCACGGGAGTTCGCGCCATGAGCAGCGATGCGGCCATCGCACCTGCCGATCCTTTTGCCGCCGAACGGAGGCAGCCGCTGCTGCTCGGGCTTGTGGTATTTCTCTTCTTTGCCTGGGGCTTTGCCACCGTCCTCATCGACACGCTGGTGCCAAAGCTGAAGGGGCTATTCGCGCTTTCCTATGCCGAAGTGATGCTGACCCAATTCAGTTTCTTCCTCGGCTACTTTGTGTTCTCCATTCCGGCCGGGTTTATTCTGTCGTGGATTGGATACATCCGCGGTGCCATTTTGGGCCTCGTGGTGATGGCATGCGGCTGCCTGTTATTCATTCCAGCCGCGGCTCTCGCTGTCTTTCCTGCGTTCCTCCTGGCACTGTTTGTGATGGCTGCGGGGATTACATTGCTGCAGGTGGTCGCCAATCCCTTCATTGCCGAACTAGGCCCCGTCGCTTCCTCTCACAGCCGCCTGACATTAGCGCAGGCGTTCAATTCGCTGGGCACGACGATCGGACCATGGGTTGGGGCGGTGCTGATCCTGCGAACCGGCATCACGGTTCACACGCATGACATGACCGCAGCGGCGGTTGCGGCCGCGCGCCGCGCCGAGGCGCATTCCGTGCAGCTGCCGTTCGTGATGATTGCGGTGGCGCTCGTCCTGCTGGCGGTCGCCTTCTGGTTTTTGCGCCGCAGCGCCGCACCACCCGTGAGCGCACAGATGGCGAAGCTCAGCGCGCTCTGGGCACTGCGCGATCGGCCAAGACTCATCCTCGGCACACTCGCGATCTTTCTCTATGTCGGCGCGGAAGTCTCCATCGGCAGCATCATGACCAATTATTTGATGCAGTCCTCGGTGCTCGGTCTTCCAGCGGAGCGTGCCGGAAAATTCGTGAGCCTCTACTGGGGCGGCGCCATGGTAGGCCGATTCATCGGCGCGTTTGTCCTCACGCGCGTGCGGCCAGGCTTCGTGCTGGTGTTTTGTGCTGTGTGCACCACCTTGCTCGCCATCACTTCTTCGCTGACCACCGGCGAAGCAGCCGCCGGAGCGTTGCTTGCCGTGGGCCTGTTCAACTCCATCATGTTCCCCACAATCTTTGCTCTGGCGTCGGAGAATCTCGGAACCGAAACGCCCAACGGCTCGGCGCTGCTGGTGATGGGAATTGTTGGCGGCGCGATCATACCGGTGATCACCGGCGCACTCGCGGATCGCACCAGCCTTGCGACGGCGCTGATCGTTCCGGCGTTGTGTTACATCTGGATTCTGATTTACGGGTGGCTCACGGCCAATGGCCTCGGCAATGAAAGCGCTGCCGCTTCTGCCGGGGCTGCCGCAGGCTAACTTGTATTTTGGTGAGCCCGGATGGGATCGAACCATCGACTCTCTGATTAAAAGTCAGATGCTCTACCCCTGAGCTACGGGCTCTCCAAGGGCGCGCGGACCATAGGTAGGCAGCGTCGCGCGGTCAATCCGGTCCCGTTTCAGTTTCTGCGCTCCACGTCCGCGCACAATTCATCGCAAAATCATGCACGCTTCCCCTGGCGATTGCTTCGCGCAAGCCCGCCATCAGATCCTGGTAATAGGTGAGATTGTGCCAGGTGAGCAGCATCGAGGCGATGATCTCATTTGCCTTCACCACATGGTGCAGGTAGGCGCGGCTGAACTCGCGGCAGGCGGGGCAGCGGCATTCCGGATCGAGCGGTGCGGTATCTTCCGCGTGGCGGGCATTGCGCAGGTTCAAAGTGCCCGAACGGGTGAACGCCTGGCCATTACGGCCGGAGCGCGTCGGCAGCACGCAATCGAACATGTCGATGCCGCGCAAAACGGCACCGACAATATCGTCCGGCTTGCCCACGCCCATAAGATAGCGAGGCCCGTCCTTTGGCAGGAGCGGGACGGTGGCATCCAGCACCTCGAACATGGCCGATTGCCCCTCGCCCACCGCAAGGCCGCCGACCGCATAACCATCGAAGCAAATCTCGATGAGTCCCTCGGCGGAGCGCTGGCGTAGGTGCGGGAATACGCCGCCTTGCACGATCCCGAAACAGGCGCGGCCGGATTGGTCGCCGAACGCTGCCTTCGAGCGCTTCGCCCAGCACATGGACAGCGCCAATGAGGATTCGATTTGCGCTTCGGTCGCCGGAAACGCGGGGCATTCGTCCAGCACCATCTGAATATCGGAACCGAGCAGGCGCTGGATCTCCATCGCGCGCTCCGGCGAAAGAAATTCTGGCGCGCCGTCGATATGCGATTGAAACCGAACGCCTTCCTCCGTGATCTTGCGCAGCTTGGCGAGCGACATCACCTGAAAGCCGCCGGAATCCGTCAGGATCGGGCCCTCCCACGCCATAAATTTGTGCAAGCCCCCGAGCCGCGCAACGCGCTCCGCGCCCGGCCGCAACATCAGATGATATGTGTTGCCAAGAATGATGTCGGCACCCGTGCTCCGCACGCTCGCCGGCAGCATCGCCTTCACCGTGGCCGCCGTGCCGACCGGCATGAATGCTGGGGTGCGGATATCGCCGTGCGCCGTATGGATCACGCCTGTCCGCGACGCGCCGTCTGCTCCTGTTTGCTCGAAGGTGAATTGCTTGGTCATCGGAACAGCAGACATGCATCGCCGTAGGAGTAGAAGCGATAGTCTTCGCGGATCGCCTCGGCATAGACGCGCTTCATGGATTCAATTCCGGAAAAGGCACAGACCAGCATGAACAGGGTCGAGCGCGGCAGATGGAAATTGGTCAGCAGGATTTCCGCGGACTTGAAGCGATAGCCCGGCGTGATGAACAACGCCGTCTCCCCAGCGAAGGGCGCGAGCGTGTTGTCCTTGCGCGCAGCGGTTTCCAGCGTGCGCAGGCTGGTGGTGCCAACCGCCACGATGCGGCCGCCACTGTCACGCACTTGGTTCAGACGTGCAGCCGTGCTGCCCGGAACCGTTGCCCACTCGGCATGCATCCGGTGCTGATCAGTATCGTCAGCGGTGACCGGCAGGAAGGTGCCCGCGCCGACGTGCAGCGTGACCGTTTCGCGCGCGACGCCATTTTGCTCAAGCCGCGTGAACAGCTCCGGCGTGAAGTGCAGCCCGGCGGTCGGCGCAGCGACCGACCCGCGGTGTGCCGCGAATATTGTTTGATAGTCCTTGGTGTCGCGCCCATCGACCTTGCGCTTGCCCGCGATGTACGGCGGCAATGGAATCTCGCCGTGGCTCGCGATCGCTGAATCCAGATCGGAACCGCTGCGGCCGAACTCAACCTCGACTCCTCCGCCGTCGCGTCGCGCGACCACGATGGCCGAAAGTGCTTCGCTGATTTGTACACGGTCGCCGGACACGAGCTTTTTGGCAGGCCGCGCGAACGCCAGAAAGCGATCCGCTGAAACACGTTTGTGCAGCATCAGTTCGATCTTTGCGCCTTCGCCTTCGTTTCCGATGCGCGGCAGGCGACGGCCGTACAGGCGCGCGGAGATCACCTTGGTGTCGTTGACGACAACCACGTCGCCGCTACGCAGGAAATAGGGCAGGTCGCGAACCCGGGCGTGCTCCAGCTCTCCGTCCTGATGCACCACAAGCATGCGCGCCGAATCCCGCGGGTGTGCGGGCCTGAGCGCAATCCGCTCTTCCGGCAATTCGAAATCGAACAGGCTGACATCCATGGCGGAAGTCAGAAATCAGAAAACGGAAGCCGGAACAACGGTCAGGCCGTACCGGCGCTTTCGAGCACCGCTGCAATAACGCGATCCTGCGTGGCTTCGTCCAGATAGGGATGCATGGGGAGACTGATGACATGTTTCGCAATCCGATCGCTGACCGGCGTGCCGGCGCTGGGGAAATGCGCATAACCTTTCTGATGCGACAGCGGCGTCGGATAATAGATCGCCGTCGGAATACCCTTCGCCTTCAGGTCCGCCGCGAGTTTGTCCCGATCCGGCACCTGAATGGTGTACTGCGCCCAGGTAGATCGTGCTCCTTCCATCACGTGCGGCGGACGCACGCGGTTGGAGCGCCGGAAAGCTTCGGTGTAGCGACGGGCGACCCGCTCACGCATCTCGATCTCCTCCGGAAAGATCTTCATCTTTTCGGTAAGTATCGCCGCCTGGATGGTGTCGAGCCGTGAATTCACGCCAATGCGAACGTTCTCGTATTTGTCGCTGCCCTGCCCGTGCACGCGGATGGAACGCAACAGGTCGGCCAATCCATCATCGTTGGTGAAGGTCGCGCCACCGTCGCCATAGCAGCCGAGCGGTTTCGCGGGAAAGAAGCTGGTGCCTGCCGCGTCGCCGATGGAAGCAGTCTGACGTCCGTCCAGGGTGGCACCGAACGCTTGTGCCGTATCCACCAACAGCTTCAGTTTCTCGCGCGTGGCGATTGGCTCGATACCGCGGTAATCGGCTGGTTGCCCGAACAAATCAACCGGCATGATAGCGCGGGGTATCAGCTTGCCCTCGCGCTTCACCATCGCAATGGCGCTTTCGAGACTATGCGGATCGAGATTATGCGTGTCTTCCAGCACATCGACAAACACCGGAGTGGCGCCTACCAGCGCCACAACTTCCGCAGACGCCGCGAACGTAAAAGCGGGTACGAAAACGGCGTCGCCCGGCCCGATCTCCCACGCGCGCAGCACGATCATCAAAGCGTCGGTGCCATTGGCGCAGGCGATACAGTGCTTCACGCCGACGTAATCGGAGAGTTGTTCTTCCAGCACGCGCACCTCCGGCCCCATCACCCACTGCCCCCCCTCGACAGCAGCTGTAACGGCGCGCTCGATCTCGGATGCGATGCGGCGGCGTTGCGCCTGAAGATCGATGAAAGCAATTGTCTGCGTCATGGGAACTCCTGGTCGCGCGCTTCTAGCGAGCCCTTACAACGCATCGCGACAAACGAAATATTGCCGAATGCTTCAGGTCATTTCCGACGCATGCCGTGGCCGAAATGCGCGCCGGCAGGTTTCGGCTGTGGGTGGTGCGGCGCTCGTAATCCGTGATCGCCGGAGCGGCCATGCGGGTACGGCTCAGGCCTGCGACACACGCATCTTCAGAATTCGATCCGGCTCGCCGGAAATGGCGCCGTTATTGTGCTCCCCGCCTTTCTTGATGGCGTCGATATGCTCCATCCCCGAAATGACTTTGCCCCACACCGTGTACTGACGGTCGAGCCACGGCGAGTCCGCGAAGCAGATGAAAAACTGGCTGTTGGCGCTGTTTGGATTGTTGGTTCGTGCCATCGACACCATGCCGCGAACGTGCTTCTCGCTGGAGAACTCCGCCTTCAGGTCCGGTAGATCAGAGCCGCCGGCACCGGTTCCGGTCGGATCACCGGTTTGGGCCATGAAGCCCGGAATCACGCGATGAAACGGCACGCCGTCGTAAAAGCCGCGCCCGGCAAGTTCCTTGATACGCGCCACATGATTGGGCGCCAGATCGGGCCGCAATTCGATCACAACGGGACCGCTCTTCAAATCTATTGTAACGGTGTCTGTCTGCTCAGTCACTTGTTCCTCAATTCGTTGCAGCGATTGACAAGAAGCTCCGCGACATAGGGCGTGGTAAATTTGCTGATGTCGCCGCCCAGCATGGCGATTTCCTTCACCAACCGCGAAGCAATCGCCTGATGGCGGGGGTCCGCCATCAGAAACACGGTTTCGATGTCCGGGTTCAGCCGTTGGTTCATACCCACCATCTGGAATTCGTACTCGAAATCAGACACCGCGCGCAGCCCCCGCACGATCACGGTGGCGCCCACCTGTTCGGCGAACTTGATCAGCAGGATTTCGAATTTCTCGACCGCAATCGTGGCACGGCCGTCGCCCGCCAGCGGCGCGGTCTCGTGGCGGATAATCTCCAGCCGCTCCTGTAACGAGAACAGCGGCGACTTCGAAGGATTGGTGGCAACGCCAATCACCAGATGATCCACCAATTTTACGGCACGTCCGATGATGTCGATATGACCCAGAGTCAGCGGATCGAAGGTGCCGGGATAAAGCCCGACGCGCTTTTTCATGCTTGCCCCCTAATCCCCGTTCTCCGCGGTTTCTTCAATGCGTTCGACAGATACGACGCGCTCGTTTTCTTCCACGCGGAACACCGTAACGCCCTGTGCCGCACGCCCCTGTATCGAAATGCCGCTCACCGGAACACGGATGGTCTGTCCCTGATCCGAAATCAGCATCAGGTCATCGGATTCTTCGACGGGGAATGCAGCCACGATGGCGTGATTCTTCTTGCCCATGCCCATTGCGACGATGCCGGAACCACCACGGCCAGTGATGCGATATTCATAAGACGAGCTACGTTTGCCGAAGCCGCTTTGGGACATCGCCAGGATGAACTGCTCGCGCGCACCCAACTCGGCATAACGCTCCGGCGACAGCGTGGCCTCTTCGCCATTTTCCTCAACCTCGTCGGTCTCCTCGACCGGCGCTTCTTCTTCGCCGGTGGCGGCACGGCGTGCGGCGTTGGCCTGCTTGAGATACGCGCGCGCTTCCGCGCTTGTGGCATTGGAATGATGCAGCAACGACAGGCTTACCACCTCATCGCCTTTCGCCAACTTGATCCCGCGAACGCCGGTGGAGGCGCGGCTTGCGAATACGCGCAGATCGGACAACGCAAAGCGGATGCACTTCCCTACCCGCGTGGTGAGCAACACGTCGTCCAGATCGGTGCAGATCTGCACGCCGACAATGCCGTCGCCCTCATCGAGCTTCATCGCAATCTTGCCGTTGCGGTTGATATTGACGAAATCGGACAGCTCGTTGCGGCGCACGCTCCCGGATCTGGTGGCGAACACCACGTTCAGTTTCTCCCACTGCGATTCGTCTTCCGGCAGCGGCAGGATGGTGGCGATGCGTTCGCCTTCCGACAGCGGCAGGAGGTTCACCATCGCTTTGCCGCGGCCCTGGATGCGGGCTTCCGGCAGACGCCACACCTTCAGCTTGTAGGCCATGCCCGTGGACGAGAAGAACACAAGCGGCGCATGCGTGCTGGCGACGAATATGCTGGTGACGAAATCCTCCTCGCGGGTCGCCATGCCTGCCCGACCCTTTCCGCCACGCCCCTGGACGCGATAATCCGCAATCGGCGTGCGCTTGATGTAGCCACCATGCGTGACGATGATCGCGACATCCTCGCGTTCGATCAGCGCCTCGTCCTCGATCTCTACGTCGGCATCGATGAGTTCGGTACGACGCGGCATCGGAAACTCAGCTTTGACCTCCTCCAGCTCCTTGCGCACGATGGCAAGAACACGGGCGCGGCTACGCAGGATATCGAGGTATTCGGCGATTGCGGTACTGAGTTTCTTTACTTCGTCCGCAAGCTCGTCGCGGCCGAGCGCCGTCAAGCGCTGCAGACGAATCTCCAGAATGGCTTTCGCCTGGTCTTCGGACAGCCGAATAGTACCGTCGCCAGAAACCCTGTGGCGTGGATCGGCGACGAGCGCAACAAGCGGCGCCACATCTTTTGCCGGCCAGTTGCGCGCCATCAGTTCGGCCTTGGCAGCGGCGCCGTCCGATGCGGCGCGAATCACTGCGATCACTTCGTCGATATTGGCAACCGCAAGGGCCAGACCGATCAGGATATGCGCCCGGTCGCGCGCCTTGCGCAGCTCGAAGCGCGTGCGCCGCGTCACCACCTCTTCGCGGAACGCCGCGAAGACACCAATGAGGTCCTTCAGATTCATCAGCACCGGACGGCCGGCGTTCAGGGCCAGCATATTGACGCCGAAGGTCGTCTGCAGCTCGGAATAGCGGTAGAGCTGATTCAGCACCACATCGCTGGAAGCATCGCGCTTAATCTCGATCACCAGCCGCATGCCGTGGCGATCGCTTTCGTCGCGGATGTCCCCGATGCCTTCCACACGTTTGTCGCGTACCAGCTCCGCGATCCGCTCCTGCAGCTTCGCCTTGTTCACCTGGTAAGGGAGCTCGGTGACGATGATGGCTTCGCGATCCTTGCGAATTTCCTCCACATGGCACCGCGCGCGCATGAGAATGGAGCCACGGCCACGGGCAAGCGCAGCTCTGGCGGCCTGCTTGCCGATGATAAGCGCGCCGGTTGGAAAATCTGGCCCCGGTACAATCTCGGTCAGGGCTTCCAGATTGATGGACGGATCTTCGATGTAAGCGAGACAGGCGTCGATCACCTCGCCCAGATTGTGAGGCGGCACGTTGGTCGCCATGCCCACCGCAATGCCGCTGGCGCCATTTACCAGCAGATTGGGAAAGCCCGCCGGAAACACCACCGGCTCGCGCTCGCTGCCGTCGTAATTGTCGCGGAACTCAACTGTATCCCTGTCGAGGTCTTCGCTAAGCGCGTGCGCGATTTTGGTGCGGCGAACTTCGGTGTAGCGCATCTGCGCCGGGCTATCGCCGTCCACCGAGCCGAAATTGCCCTGCCCGTCGATCAGCGGCGCGCGCATGGAGAAATCCTGCGCCATGCGCACCAGCGCATCGTATACCGCCTGATCGCCATGCGGGTGGTACTTACCGATCACGTCGCCAACGATGCGCGCCGACTTGCGGTAAGGCTTGTTCCAGTCGTTGCCGTTCTCGTGCATCGAATAAAGAATCCGCCGGTGCACGGGCTTCAGGCCGTCGCGCGCATCGGGTAACGCGCGGCTCACAATTACACTCATGGCGTAATCGAGATACGAGCGGCGCAGCTCTTCCTCGATGGCGATGGGGCTGGTGCCGGGCGCAGCTGGTGGCGCCGGAAGCTGTCCTTCTTCGCTCAAAATCGATCCTTCAGAAATCCGGCCATGGTGGCAAAAACCCGGCCGGACGAGTCACGAAATGCGTAGCATTTCAGGGACTGATTCCGCCAGAAAAAGACGGCGGAAAGACACCCCCATAAATAGGGATTTGCTGCGTCAGAAGCAACCCGCCGGTCAGAATGGAATCTCGTCTTCCATGTCATTGCGGTCGAAGCTTTGCGGCATCTCCGCGCCACCGCCGCTGCCGATACGGCCGGCGGCACCGCCGGCTTCACCGCGCGCGTCAAGCAACACCAGCTCGCCGCGGAACCGGTTGAGCACAACCTCGGTGGAATATTTCTCCTGGCCGTCCTTGTCGGTCCACTTTCGGGTGGTCAGCTGGCCTTCGAGATAGACTTTCGAGCCCTTGCGCAGGTATTTCTCCGCCACCTCGGCCAGGTTTGGATTGAAGATCACCACCCGGTGCCATTCGGTCTTTTCCTTGCGCTCACCGCTCGTCTTATCTCGCCAGCTTTCGGAGGTAGCGACCGACAGGTTTACCATTGCATCGCCGCTCGGCATGCGCCGCATTTCTGGGTCGCGGCCCAGATTTCCCACCAAAATTACCTTGTTGACGCTTCCGGCCATTGCCTTCTCCTTTGGTCGTCCCTGACCCTATACGCGCTGGAGCCCTCAGCCATCATGGCGGTAGGAGAGAGTCCACACCTAAATCCTTGTTCTTGTATCGTTCTGTACGCTCTGTTACAAGACTTTGTTGAAAAGCGGCTCCAACAGCCGGGCACCCCTGCCGGTCAGATGATCGGCATCGCGATACAGCGGAATCCCTTTCTGTTGCACGTCACAATGTCCCTGACGGCACAGAATCGAGTTCGGATAAATAATTTGTACGCCATAGCGCGTGTGCAGACGATCCAGAACCTTGGACACAAAGGCCTGACGTGTGTGGTACTCTTCCCTCGTGGGCCGGATGTCGCGGTCGAGATGAAACAACACCACGCGCGCTATAGTCTCCGGCACCGCCCAACCGATTTCCGGCACGGACGCAACGATCACTACCTTCTTGTGTTGCGCGGAAAGAGTGCCAACCAGCCTCTCGAGCCCACCCGCGAACACAAATCGATTCTGCTGGATCGCACGGCCGCGCGTGAGATCGTCACTCAGGAAGACTGTCCCACCATGCTCTTCGCCGAACAGCGTTCCTTCCGCGTCGCGCGCCCAGCGTCCGGCGAGAATCACCGTTGAGATCGATGGCTGGTTCGCCAGGCGCAAAACCGCGTCGTTGAATCTGCGGCAGTTGGGGACTTCGGACGTCTCGACGTGCAGAAGCGATGGGCATCCCGGCAAGGCGAACTGCCAGCCGGAGCGCTTCTTCCTCACAGCCAAGTCCAGCAGCGCCGGACGAAGCATGTCGGCATGGGAATCGCCCCACACGAGGAAGGTGGGAGGCGCCTCCGCGATGCCAAACAGACACGGCCTTAGCGCTGCGGCACCTGTCGCGGGACGGCGTGGGCACTTGTCGATGCCGCCCGGCGGAACCTGCACCGGCTCGCGAGAGGTTACGTCCAGTATGGCGCGGATTCTTGGTGGAAATCGCTGCGGAAGACCGCCGCCGATGCTGGTCAGGCCCGCCCCTGCAAGCATGACAATCGTTCCAGCGCCTGCGAAGCAGAAAATCTGCTTACGCGTGAATCGACCGTGCGCCGCCCGAAACGGTTGCTCGATATAGAGCCATGAGAGGGCAGCCAAGGCAAAGGAAAGCGCAATCAAAACAGTTGTTTCGACGCTCGTGAGATCGCGAAACACCAGATAGCGTGCGAACACCAGCAGCGGCCAATGCCAGAGATAAAGCGAATAGGAGATCAGGCCGATCGCAACAACCGGACGCCAGGCAAGCGCACGGATGACGACGCAACGCATCTCGCCTCCACCCGCACAAATCAGCAAAGCCGTTCCTGCGCAAGGAAGTAGCGCGACCGCGCCGGGAAACGGCGTCTCCGCGGAGAAAGCAAAAACGCTCATGGCAATAAGCACCATGCCGACAGCGGTCATGCCTTCCAGGATCCACCGATTGGCCGGAGCTCTCATCGGTGCGAGTGCAAGCAGCGCTCCCGCCATTAGTTCCCAGGTGCGGAACGGCAGTAGATAAAACGCGGCAACGGGAGCCGCACGAACCGCCCAGACGCTCAAGCCCAGAGAAACGACAGCGGATAGCGCAACAACGGCGATAAGCGCTCGTCGTCCGAATCGCCACAGCAGAAACAGCAAAGGGGGAAAAAACAGATAGAACTGCTCCTCGACCGCCAGCGACCATGTGTGGAGAAGCGGCTTGCGCACTGCGTCGATATCGAAATAGCCGGCCGCGCCCCAGAAGGTAAAATTTGACGCGAACAACGCCATGCCCAGGAGGCTATCGCCATACCGCCGTAAATCGCTGGGAAACAGCACCAGGAGCGCGACGGCCGTTGTGACGATTGCCAATGCAAACAGTGCGGGAAAGATTCGCCGGATACGGCGCTCGTAGAACCGCAGGATTGAGTACCGGCCACTCTCAAGGTCGGCACGAAGAAGCGAGGTGATCAGAAAACCCGAGATCACAAAGAAAATATCGACGCCGACAAAGCCGCCGCTAAAGGGCGGCACGCGGTAATGGTAAAGAACGACTGAGAGAACCGCGATAGCGCGCAGGCCATCGATATCCGGCCGGTAACGTCCCGCCGCAGCCTCCGCGCGATTCTGATTGGCAAGGACGTCGGGCTGCAAAGGGATCTCTGGAAACGGCTGAATCGATCTGCTGCAGGCTATCCTCTGACTTTATAGCTGACTACAGCGCCGCTTTCGGCAGCGCTGCGCAAAGCCGCTAAAAGACGGCGGCGAGCAGCGGCATCAGTTGTTTGGCCCCGAAGGTGGTCAGGTGGTGCGCATCGCGATAAAGCGGTCGGCCCTTTAGCGCCACCTGGCAGGCCCCGTCCCTGCAGAGCACGCGATCCGGATACACGATTTCTGTGTTGTAACGCTTGTGCATCTGGGCGAAGGCCCAGAGCACGAATTTCTGCCGCTCGCCGTAGACGGCTGCGCTGGTGGTGAGTTTTGCGTCGGGATCGGCCATTTTCGCGCGCGCCAAATAGGCCGGCACTGGAAATCCCACCTCCGGCACCGAAGCGACAAGTATAACCTTTTTACCGGCCCGAGTTAGCAGGCGCACGGTCCGGTCGAGGCCGCGATAGAACACGTCCCGCGTTTCTCTTTCCGTGCGGCCTGGTGAAATATCGTCGTACAACCGTACGCGCCCGGCGGGCTCCTGACCGAAAGAGCTTCCCTCTGCATTCTTCGCCCAACGTGCTTCGAGAATCACTTCTCTGATGGATTTGCTTGTCGCGATCTCCCCCACCGCATCGTTGAAGGCTGCGCACTTGGCGGTATCCGCGCGCTTTACGCCGAGCAGCGGCGGACAACTGTCGGTGCCGGCAAACAATCCGCCACGGCCCTCGCGCCGGGCAATGCTTTGTACCGCAGGGATCAACGCGTCGGCATGCGAATCGCCCCACAGAAGAAAACTCGCCTGCTGCACCTTAGCGCCGATCGGACAAAGCCGGCCTTTGCGCACATCATCAGCTGTCAGTCCGAAACATTCGCTGATGCGCGGCTCGTGATCGGAAGCACCCGCAAGGATGGTGCGGATCGCCGGACTGAAGCGCTGCGGCCATCCATGCCCGAAAACCAGCAACCCTGCACAAGCCGCGGT
Source organism: Rhizomicrobium sp. (assembly GCA_036267515.1). Classification (GTDB taxonomy): domain Bacteria; phylum Pseudomonadota; class Alphaproteobacteria; order Micropepsales; family Micropepsaceae; genus Rhizomicrobium. The sequence goes on along the minus strand of DATAVW010000172.1, from coordinate 20,557 downwards.
CGCGGACATCGCGATTCCTGCGCCACGAAACAGCACCGGGCGCCTCCATCCGAGAGTGCGACTGCGAAAGGGCCGCTCGACAAAACGCCACGACAGCACCGCCAACGCGAAGGAGAGCGCCGCCAGGATCGCCGTTTCCAAGGGCGTGGGCGCGCGGAACAGCGCCGCACGCGCAAACACGTAAACTGGCCAGTGCCAGAGATAAAGGGAATAGGAGATCAGCCCCACGAAGACGATGGGCCTGAAACACAGTGCGCGGTTCACCGCCGCGCCGTTGCCTGCCGCAATAATCAAGGCGGCTCCGAGACACGGGACCAGCGCTGCCGCGCCGGGAAACGGTGTTAAAGGGGAATAGCGGAAAACACTGTAGCCGATCAGCGCGAGTCCGGCAGTGGCGGCAAAGTCGTGCAGCCTTGCCGCTGCTGGAATGCTGAAGAGGCGAAGAGCGAGCAGGGCGCCGAGCATCAATTCCCATATTCGCGACGGCAGCAGGTAGTAGCCAGCGGCAGACGCGTGTCGCGCGCTCCAGATGCTGAAGGCGAGCGAAGCCACGAAGATCGCTCCCACTGCCGATGCAAGCCGCACCTTCGAACGCGCACCAATCAACAACAGCAGCGCCGGGAAAACCAGGTAGAATTGCTCTTCTACGGCGATCGACCAGAGATGCAGCAGCGGCTTCTGGTCGCCGGTGACGTCAAAGTAGCCCGCCTCGCGCCAGAACTCGAAATTCGAGGCAAAGAAGGCGGTCGCCAGTAACGATTTGCCGAACCGCGCGAAGGAGACCGGGAAGAACAACAGCGCGGCGGCAATTGTGGCGACAGCCAGCATTGCGAACAGCGCCGGGAAGATCCGGCGGATGCGCCGCTCGTAAAATTGCCGCAGCGAGAAGCGGCCCTCACCCATCTCCTTCACAATGAGGCCGGTGATCAGGTAGCCGGAAATGACGAAGAAAACATCCACGCCCACAAAGCCGCCGCTGAAGCCCGGCACGCGATAGTGGAACAGCACCACCGCGATCACGGCGAGTGCCCGCAGTCCGTCAATGTCCGGCCGATAGGTCCAGGTTGTGCGTGTCATCGCTTGCCCAGTTGCCACAGACAACGTGCTCGCCGCAATTCCGTCGCGTACACGCGGCATTTGTGTGCGTCAGGGCCGCGACAGCAGCCGATCCAGCAAAGGCGTCAGCAGCAGGGCGCCGCGATAGTTCAGATGATGAGCGTCCACGTACAGCGGCGTCCCATTCTGTTGCGCATTGCAGCGGCCACTTCGGCAAAGAATCCCATGTGGATACCCAACCGTTACACCATACTTGTGTTGCATCTGGGCCAATGCCGCGAAAACCGTTCTCTGCCGCGCCAGATATTGCGCCAGCGTTGGGCCGAGCTCGCCATTATGGTGCGCAAGTTTCATGCGCGCGAGCGTTTCCGGGACTGGCCAGCCGATTTCCGGGATCGAGGCGATGATCACCACCTTCTTACCGGCGCGGGTCAGCGCAGCCACGGTGCGGTCGAGGCCGCGGGTGAACACAGCAGGATCATTCGGCAGCGACGGAACCGGCGATTGCGCATCGGTGAGAAACAAATCGCCGGCATCGTTGTGACCGTAGGCAACGCCCTCCGCGCTTTCCGCCCAATGGGCGAGAAGAATAACAACCCGGATGTCCGCATCGCGCTCGATCTGCCGGACTATCCTGTCGTTGAATGCCTGACAGCCGTGCGCGCGGGAGGATTCGACGCCCAGTAGCGGTGCGCAACCATGATGTCGAGCGAACAATCCGGCACGGCGGGCGCGAATGGCGGCTTCCGCGACCACCGGCAAGATGACGGCAGCATGGGAATCGCCCCACAGGGCGATCGTGGGCTTCGGGCCCGGCGTGCCGAACGTGCAGGTGATGGCGTCTGCATCGAGTTCCGTGGGCCGGTCGATGCAGCCCAGTTCCTTCGGCGGGTTGCTGCGTCGTGCTGCGGAAAAGATGGCGCGAACCTCCGGGCTGAATCGCTGCGGCCAGCCGCTGTGCATCTGGAGCAGCGCCCCCAGCAGGAGCGCGATCAGTGTCGCGGCGCCACCCAGCAGAAAAATCTGGCGGCGACTGAAGCGCTCGCGATGACCACGGAACGGCTGCTCGACGAAGCGCCACGACAATCCTGCACAGACAACGGCCAGCGCGATCAGCGCGCCGGTTTCAAGCGGCGTCAGCTCGCGAAACAGCGCGTATTTCGCAAACACGAGCAACGGCCAGTGCCACAGGTAAAGGGAATAGGAGATAAGGCCAACGGCAACAACGGGGCGCAATCGCAGCGTCGATGCCACTGTGCTCTCGTCAGCGCCGGCATAGATCAGCAGCGCTGCACCAAGGCACGGCACGATTGCTGCTTCGCCGGGGAACGGTGTATCGGCAGAATAGGCAAAAACGGCCAGCGCAATTAGCCCCAGCCCAGCCAGCATTACCGTTTCGCGCAGCACGCGACTGCTCGGCGCAGGAAAACGCACGATCGAAAGCAGACTACCCAGCATCAGCTCCCACGCGCGATAGGGGAGTAGAAAGAAATCCGAGACCGGCGTGGCGCGAACAGCCCAGACATTCGCCGCCAGCGATAGCGCGAGGATGGCCACGATGGCGCCGATCTCGACCTTTCTTCCGGCTTTTGTCAGCAGATATAATGTGAGCGGGAACAGCAGATAGAACTGCTCTTCCACCGCCAGCGACCAAGTGTGCAGCAGCGGCTTGCGCTCGGAAACCACATCCCAATAACCGGCCAAATTGCGGAACAGGAAATTCGAGCCGAACAGCACGGTCGCCTGCAGGCTTTGCGCGTAGCGCTTGAGGTCGGACGGAAATAGCAGCAGTGCCGCGAGGAAGATCGTCGCGAGCAGAACTGCGAACAGCGCCGGGAAAATGCGCCGGATGCGGCGTTCGTAAAAATAAGCGATGGAAAAGGTGTCGGCCTTTATCTCGGCGTGGATGAGAGAGGTGATAAGAAAACCGGAGATGACGAAGAACACATCGACGCCCACGAAGCCGCCGCGGAACGGCCACACGCCGTAATGCCAGAAGACCACCGGCAAGACGGCAAGCGCGCGCAGGCCGTCGATATCAGGCCGGTAGTGCGGCAGTGTGTGCCCCTTGTCGGGATGGGCCTGCACCGCCGGCGCCTGGTTGATTTCCGCGGTAGCGATCATGGCGACAGCTTTCGGCACCCCTGTGACTTGCCGCAAGGCGACAGATTGAACGGGAATGGTTGTTCCTGTACCGTTCTGCGCGTGAGTCTTGCCAATCGGGAGCATTAATCCCACATGAGGGACGCCGCCCGGCGCGCCGAACGAGCGGCTGCGTCAAGAGGCGGATTACCCACCGGGCTATGTCATTTGAGCCGTTGCTCCCTTGGGACCAGGGCTACAAAGTGCGTGTTTGCCCCGGCCCACGAGACCTGACCGAGCACGATGCTGAAGAACATTTCCATCCGCGGCGCACGCGAACACAACCTCAAAAATGTGGACGTGGAGATTCCGCGGGACCGGTTGACGGTTATGACGGGGCTTTCAGGCTCCGGAAAGTCATCTTTGGCGTTTGACACCATCTATGCCGAAGGTCAGCGCCGGTATGTTGAATCCCTCTCGGCCTATGCGCGCCAATTCCTGGAGTTGATGCGGAAGCCCGATGTGGATCACATCGAAGGCCTCTCCCCCGCCATTTCGATCGAGCAGAAGACCACCTCGCGGAACCCACGTTCCACCGTCGGTACCGTCACGGAGATTTATGATTACCTGCGCCTGCTCTTTGCGCGCGTGGGCGTGCCTTATTCGCCAGCCACCGGTCTGCCCATCGAGAGCCAGACGGTCAGCCAAATGGCGGACCGCATTCTCGCGCTACCCGAAGGGACGCGCCTTTATCTGCTCGCGCCCATCGTTCGCGGCCGCAAGGGCGAATACCGAAAAGAGCTGGCCGAACTGCAGAAGAAGGGATTCCAGCGGGTCAAGATCGACGGGAAGTTCTATGAGATCGGCCAATCGCCCGCGCTCGACAAGAAAGTGAAGCACGATATTGAGATCGTGGTGGACCGCATTGCGGTGAAGGCGGAACTGGGCAATCGCCTGCCGGATTCCCTCGAGACGGCGCTTGGTTTGGCAGATGGCCTGGTGATCGCTGAATTTGCGGATGAGAAGGAAAAGAACGGCGAGCCGCGCCGCCTGCTGATGTCGTCGAAGTTCGCTTGCCCCGTTTCCGGTTTTACAATTCCCGAAATCGAACCGCGGCTGTTCTCCTTTAACAATCCGCACGGCGCCTGTCCGGTCTGCGACGGCCTCGGAACACAATTGTACTTCGATCCGATGCTGGTGGTGCCGGACCAGAGCCTCACCTTGCGAAAGGGCGCGGTTGCACCGTGGTCGAAAACCTCGTCGCCGTATTATCTGCAGACGCTGGAAGCGCTCGGTCGGCATTACAAATTCTCCGTCAACGAGCCGTGGGAGGATTTGCCGAAACGCGCGCGCGACGTGATCCTCTACGGGTCGGGAGAGGACGAAATCAAATTCACTTACGACGATGGGCTGCGCCGCTACGACACCAAGAAGGCGTTCGAAGGCGTGATCCCCAATTTGCAACGCCGCTTCAAGGAAACCGACTCGTCATGGATACGCGAGGAGCTGGAACGCTACCAGGACACATCGCCATGCGAGGAATGTAACGGCTACCGGCTGAAGCCGGAGGCGCTGGCGGTGAAGATCGCCGGCCTGCACATTGGCGAAGTATGCGAGAAATCCATCCGTCACGCCGACGAATGGTTCCGTGACGTCGATAAGAAGCTCAACAGGCAGCAGCAGGAAATCGCTGCCCGCATTCTGAAGGAAATTCGCGAACGCCTGCGCTTCCTGAACAATGTGGGGCTCGATTATCTCAGCCTCAGCCGCAATTCCGGCACGCTCTCCGGGGGCGAGAGTCAGCGCATTCGCCTCGCCTCGCAGATCGGCTCCGGCCTCACCGGCGTGCTGTACGTGCTCGATGAACCGAGCATCGGTTTGCATCAGCGCGACAACGCCAAGCTGCTGGAATCGTTGAAAGGTCTGCGCGACCTCGGCAACACGGTTGTGGTGGTGGAGCACGACGAGGAAGCGATCCGCACCGGCGATTACGTGATCGACATGGGCCCGGGCGCAGGGATTCACGGAGGCGAAATCGTCGCCGAAGGCACGCCAGAAGACATCATGCGCAATCCGAACAGCCTCACGGGGAAGTATCTCATCGGGCTGGAGCAGATCGCGATTCCGGGAGAGCGCCGCAAGGCCGCGCACAATCGCAAGGTGAAGGTGATTGGCGCGCGCGGCAACAATCTGAAGAACGTGAATACGGAAATTCCGCTCGGCACCTTTACCTGCATCACCGGTGTTTCCGGCGGCGGCAAGTCCACGCTGATCATTGAGACTCTGTTCAAGTCAGCGGCGCGCAAGCTGAACGGCGCGCGCGAGCATCCCGCGGTGCATGACCGCATCGAAGGGCTCGAGTTCCTCGACAAGGTGATCGACATCGACCAGTCGCCCATCGGTCGCACGCCGCGGTCGAACCCCGCCACCTACACCGGAGCGTTCACGCCGATCCGCGACTGGTTCGCCGAGTTGCCGGAGGCGAAGGCGCGCGGCTACGCACCCGGACGCTTCTCCTTCAACGTGAAAGGCGGGCGCTGCGAAGCCTGCCAGGGCGACGGCGTGATCAAGATCGAAATGCACTTCCTGCCCGACGTGTACGTGCAGTGCGATGTATGCAAGGGCAAGCGCTACAATCGCGAGACGCTGGACGTGAAATTTCGCGATTACTCGATCGCCGACGTGCTGGACATGACGGTGGAAGCCGGTGCCGAGCTGTTCAAGGCGGTGCCGAGCATTCGCGAGAAGCTGGACACGCTGAAGCGGGTGGGGCTCGACTACATCAAGATCGGCCAGCAGGCGACGACCCTGTCCGGCGGCGAAGCGCAGCGCGTGAAACTCTCCAAGGAACTGTCGCGCCGGGCCACCGGCCGCACGCTCTACATCCTGGATGAGCCGACCACCGGCCTGCACTTCCACGACGTGAAGAAGCTGCTCGAGGTGCTGCACGAGCTGGTAGACAACGGCAACACCGTGGTGGTGATCGAGCACAATCTGGAGGTGATCAAGACCGCGGACTGGATCGTCGATCTCGGTCCCGAGGGCGGCGACGGCGGCGGTGAAATCGTGGCCGCCGGCACGCCGGAAGACGTGGCCAAGGTCGCCCGCTCCTACACCGGCCAGTACCTGAAACCGTTGCTGAAAACTGGAACGCAGGACAAGATCGCGACTAGGCAGCTAAGGGCGGCAGAGTAGCTGCCGCCCTTAACCTTTTTTGTACCTTCACCTTAGAAACAGTCCTTACACCGGTCGTAAGAACCGCCGAGACAGGCAATACAACCTGCTGTTCCGACACCGGATATGCAGGCGGCGGCACAAGCGGCTATCTCGCCTCCGCATTCAATTTTTTTCCACACGTTGCAGCCTTGCTGCGATAGACCCTCGAGCGCCATGCAATTTGAATGTGCGCTGCCGAAAAATGATCGGCGAATCACCTGTGGCTGAAAGATCGGCATGTTCATGGCGAATCTCCTTTTAGGTCCAGCCCTCAGCCCGGGCAAATGGGCAGATCGAGCACACAATGACACCCGAACGGAGTGCAAATTTGTGTGCAGCAACCGGCTTGCGTCAGACCACCGTCCGCATAGGGTCGGGCGTTGCTTCTGCCCTCTTTCTGCGCTGCCACTGAACCATGTTGGATACGTTGTGCTGTCGGAGAGTGTCCAGGCATTTTCATCGAAATCTCCATTGCGGCGATCCGCCGAACACCGTGCATGTCACGGATCGCCCTGAGTGACACGCGCGATCTGCCCCTTTGGGTTTTTCGCCATGAAAGGCAGTCTCTTGCAGGATGTGCATGCTAATACTCGTGCCATGTCACGGGATCGCCGATCATAACAGGCACGGTGTCGCTGACATCGATCGTGAACCGCGCGCGTAAGGGAGCGCGTCCCTGTCGGTCGTTGGGATCGAAGAATGTCAGCAACACGTCGTAGTACTCGCTGCCGGGACGGTTAAGCGGACTGCGCTCCACCGAGATGTCGCGCAGCGTCATACCTTCCTGTCCGATTTCCACAATAATTGGACTGAAGTTGAATGCATTCGTGGCCGCAGCGTTGAGCGCACGCTCTTCGGGCGACAGTCCGCGATTACGGATGCTGAAGTAGATTTTCCCGAGGAAGCGATCCATTTCGGTCGCAATCGTCGTTGCGGTCAGCGATGGTTTCGCCTTCTTGCGCTCGTCCGTAAGCGCCTTCACATATTTTTTGGTTTGCCAGCTGTACATGCCGCGAAAGTCCGGCACGAGCACATCGACAGTTTGACCGTCATAAAGGGTTATTTGACCAGCGAGCACACCGGGCATCGATGCAAACTCGACATCAGCGTCTGTCCATTCTTCGACAAGCCACCGATAGGTTTCGGCCGCATATGCTCCCGTAGGCACGATCACGTACATAGGCACTTCGGTACGACTCAATGTCCAGACAACTGACTGCGCCTGAAACGGCTGTCTCTTGAAGAGATCGATCAATGCCGAATTGGAGATCGGCTTCAGATCGCCTTCCATGCTGCCGTTGACGGTCCGCCAGATGGAATCGCGACGCGCCTGACTGATGAAACTAACGCCAAGTCTGCCGATAGCATATACAAGCTGCGGCTTCTTGGAAGCCGCGCCGCAACTGCAGCGTTCGGCTCCGCCTCCGCAATCGCAACCCGCGGTCGTGAGGCCGGCAGGCGCGATTGCGGGTACGCTCGCAGAGGTCGCTTGGACTGCCGCCGGCGCGACTTGCGCCCACTTCACTGATTGCACCGATTCATCTGGCATGCTTTCTGTCACTGTCCCCTCCGCTACCGTCTTCAGTTCCTGCAGCGTGCGATCAAGCGCCGCCGCCACGTTCAATCGCCCAATAAGATGTGAAGAAGCCTTTTCTATCTGTTCTTCGTCCGGCGGTATTGCTGTCCCAAGCAGGACGCGCCGCATTCGCGTGCCACTCGCGACTTGTCCATGCATGAGATCGACACTCATCAGAAGACCAGCCACAGCGGTGACCACCGCCGTCGCGTAACTCGTACCCGTTGCGCGGCACAGTCCTCCCCCAAGGCAGAAGCCAGGAATGCCTTTTCCTGGCGCAATAATTCCCTGCCCGCGGTGCCAAGGGCCAAAATTGCTTGCGAGCAGAGGCCTCCCACACTCGTCGTGCGCGCCGACTGCGAGAACACCGGGCACTGAAGCCGGTATGGTGTCGCACGCGCATCCTTGGTTGCCTGTCGCGGCAATGACGAGAACATCTTGGACTAGTGCTTCCTGCAACGCAGCATTGAGATCGGCCGAAAGATGCAGAAGATCGCCTTGTTGAGCCGCACTGATGTTGATGATCTGGCATTTTTCTTGGATCGCGTGCCTGATGTTTTCGGCTAATTTTTCTTGCGAACAGGTCTGTGCGGCATCGGACTTGCCGTCGCCGAAAATCGGAAATGATCGGACCGTACAGGACGGCGCGATGCCGGGAATAAACGAATCCGCCGTGCCGGCGATGATCGAATAGACGTGCGTACCGTGGTCGTCGAGCGTCCCGGCTGGCGCGTGAACTGCATCGAGCGCCGAGTGTACTGGCCCGTCCAGTACGGCAATGGAAACGCCGGGAAGACCCTTGGTAATTGCCCATAGTCGCTCCAACCCTGGCAGGCGCGCGGTCCACTCCGTTGCGAGTTCGATTTCCGGCACCAATTCGTCTGCGCAATCTTAAGTTGCGTCCGCAAACACCACAATCAGAAGGCGTATGAAAGTGCGCGGGTAGAAAATCGGCGATCAAGTGCTCCGCCAATCCGTCAGGTATCTCCGCTGTGCGGCGAAGACTTTCGGTAAGGCGTTGAAATCGCTTCAATCCTCTCTTGAAGACTGAACGAAGTGCGGATGCATGGCAGGCTGGCGGGAGAGCTTGTTATACCCAACGCCACATCACAGCAAAAATTCGGGAAGTGTTCGCGATGGGACTGATCGCGGGGGAAGAGCACGTCAAATCCTCCCGGTTACTCTCGCATGCAACCAAAGCCGGCAAGCGGCTGGCAGCGGTCAAGCCGTTCTGGAAGACATAGCAGACCTATCAAGCCGTCGTCGCCATTCCGTTCCCACGTCCAGGTGCGAGGGCGCGATACCCGAACGCCGAGGCGCCGACTGCAAGCCCGATGGTGAATGGTGCAAGAATAAGCGTCAATCCGAGATAGGCCGGCATGTGCTGCCCCACCATGGCGAAGCGCGAGGCCAGAACCTGCTCTGCCTGATTGGGGTCGGACGGTAGCGCTGCAAGAAGCCCCGGCCCGACGATCGCCAATAATCCGATCAGGTGCAGCAGATAGATCGGCAGAAGCACGGCAAGTAACACGCCCAAAATACGCCAGAAATTCTGGCGCGCGAGAATCCAGCTGCGTGTCAGACTAATCCGCTCTTCCGCCACAGCCACAGGAACGAGAAGGAAGCCGAGACGCACGGTGGCGTAGATGAATCCCAAAACCGCCGTCAGGAAAAGGAGTGCGAAGATCAATCCGAGAAGCGCGTTCTTGCCCGAAGCGAGGGCAAGCCCGCCGAAAATCAGGCCCAGCACACCAATGCCGATTCCCATGGTCAGGAGGACGAGCAAGAAGAGACATAGCGCCCCGAACACTCTGAACTCCGGTGCACCGAAAGCGAAGTGAATGACCGCTGGCCCTTGCCTAAGGCCCAGCGCCTGTCGCGTCACCGGCACATACATAATCGAATAAAGCAGGAGAATCAGAAGCGAACTCGCGAGGTTCTCCAGCCCCTGACGACCCTGCATCGTTGCATTTTCTGCGGGCGCCATCGGGTTGCCGCCCAGCGCATAGGGTAAGAACTGCAGCACCGCGATGAGGACCAGCGGCAGCCAACAAAGTCCGATGATGGTGCCAAGATGCGTGAGGGTGAACTTATAAGCGTAGGCAATGGTATCCGCCACCGGGATCTTCGGAGCTTGCAAAGGAGCTGCGGAGGCGGCCCCGGAATTCTGGATTTCAGACATGCGGCCTATGAACTCGCGTTACGGTTTAAACCGGGCATGTGACACACTCTCATCGCACAGCTACCCTCATAGCGAAAGCAATTGCTATCAGCCTTGGTAATGGGAATGCACGAATATCCCGATTTCGACGGCATTGGCTTGGCGGAACTTGTCACACGGCGAGAAGTGACACCCGCCGAACTGGTGGATGAAGCCGTTGCGCGTGCAGAGCGCGCCAATCCGCGGCTAAACGCGGTCGTCTTTTCTGATTACGACCGCGCGCGTGACACGGCACGCACCAGTTTGCCGGCTGGACCATTCACCGGAGTTCCTTTTTTTCTCAAAGACATATTCGGCTTTGCCCAAGGGATGCCAACCCGGCAGGGCAGCCGGTTCATTCCCCCGATCCCGTTCGACCACGATTCCCTGCTCACCGCCCGCTTCCGGGCAGCCGGATTGGTCATGCTGGGCAAGACCAATGTGCCAGAATTCGGGCTTGTCCCGACAACGGAAGGCAAGCTGTACGGACCCTGCTGCAATCCATGGAATCATGAGCATTCGCCCGGCGGCTCGTCGGGCGGCTCGGCGGCGCTCGTAGCCGCCGGCGTTGTTCTGCTGGCACATGCGAATGACGGTGGCGGTTCTATCCGCATTCCCGCCTCTTGCTGCGGGCTTGTCGGGCTGAAACCGACCCGTGGCCGCACCAGTTACGCCCCAGATATGGGTGACGCCATCGATGGTCTGGGCGTGGACCTTGTGGTCTCCCGCACCGTCCGGGATACCGCTGCAGCTCTGGATGCCGTAGCAGGCAACATTCAAGGCGATCCGTATTGGGCGCCTCCGCCAGACCGTTATTTTCAGGGCCTCGCCCGCAGGCCCAAAAAGCTTCGCATCGCCTTTGCGACATCCAAGCTCGATGGCGCAGCGCTTCATCCGGACTGTGCGGAGGCAGTGAAACGTGCCGCCATGCTCAGCGGCGAACTCGGCCACGAGGTCGAAGAAGCTTCTCCTCAGTTGGATCAGGCAATGCTGATCCCATCCTTCATGGCGCTTTGGGGCGCAAATCTGGCCGCCGGGCTTGATTACTTTGGGCGGCTGATTGGACGAGCGCCCATGGAGAATGATTTCGAAGGGCTCACTTGGGGACTGTATCAGGCGGGAAAACAGGTGAGCGCTAGCGAATATCTCACTGCCAAAGCTGTCATGGCGCATGCCACGCGTGAAGCCGCCCGATTCCACCAAACCTATGACGTTTGGTTCGCGGCCACGCTCGGTTCGCCTCCCGTACGGCTCGGCACGTTCGATATGGAGGAACGCGATCCGGCGAAGGCGTTCGCGCCGCTGATTGATTACGTGCCGTTCACCGCCATGCAGAATGTGACCGGGCAGCCAGCCATTAATCTGCCTCTCCACTGGAACGATCAGAATCTGCCGATTGGCGTTCAGTTCGTCGGCCGCTTTGGCGATGAACTGACCCTGCTGCAACTGGCAGCGGCACTGGAGCAGGCTGCGCCGTGGTATTCGCGGTATTCCTCTGTCGCGAACTGAAGGGCGATTGTTACAATGATCGGACCGTGGGTTTTTCCGAACATAACCATTACGATGCGCTTGGGATTGTCCTTGTGCGAGGGCGACACCCATCCTCGACTGAAGCAGTGGAGGTGTACCGTTGACGGTTCACTCATAAGATGGAGAGCATGAACAGTCCCATTCACATCATTGGCGGCGGGTTGGCGGGGAGCGAGGCCGCATGGCAGGTGGCGCAAGCCGGCGTGCAGGCCATTGTCCATGAAATGCGTCCTGTCCGTTCGACGGACGCACACAAGACCGACCATCTGGCAGAGCTGGTGTGTTCCAATTCGTTTCGTTCCGACGATTGTGAGAACAACGCCGTTGGCCTGCTGCATGAAGAGATGCGCCGCGCCGGTTCACTGATCCTTCGCGCCGGCGACGCGCATCGGCTCCCCGCAGGCGGAGCGCTTGCGGTAGACCGTGACGAATTTTCGCGAGAGGTATCGCGTGCCCTGGAACAGCATCCACGCATCGAAGTCCGGCGGGAAGAGATTGCGTGGCCTGCGGAGGACTGGCGTTCTGTCATTCTCGCCACCGGCCCGCTTACGGCGCCGGCATTGGCGCACGGTATCCGCGCCCTCACCGGCGAGGACTCTCTCGCCTTCTTCGATGCCATAGCGCCGGTGGTACATTATGACAGCATCGACATGTCAGTTGCGTGGAAGCAGTCGCGCTATGACAAGGGCGACGGCGCGGATTACATCAACTGCCCTCTCGACGAAGTACAGTACCGTGCGTTCATCGCCGCCCTGCTTGCCGGCGAGAAGACCGAATTCAAAGAATGGGAAACCTCCACGCCCTATTTTGAAGGCTGCCTACCCATCGAAGTGATGGCGGCGCGTGGGGAAGAGACGCTGCGTTTCGGCCCGATGAAGCCCGTCGGTCTGCGGGATCCCCGCACCGAAAAACGATCATATGCGGTCGTGCAGCTGCGGCAGGACAATGCGCTCGGAACCCTATGGAACATGGTTGGCTTCCAGACGAAGTTGAAGCACGGCGAGCAAACGCGTATCTTCCGCGTGATTCCCGGGCTGCAGAACGCGAGCTTTGCACGGCTCGGCGGTCTGCACCGCAACACTTTCATCAACTCCCCGCGCCTTCTCGACAAACACCTACGGCTGAAATCGGAGCCACGCCTGCGCTTTGCGGGGCAGATCACCGGTGTCGAGGGTTACATCGAGAGCGCAGCCATCGGTCTGCTGGCGGGCCGGTTTGCAGTCGCTGATCTGCTTGATCAGGCGCCGTCGCCGCCGCCGCGAACGACAGCGCTGGGCGCACTGCTCGCCCATATCACGGGCAACGCGGACGCAAAAACCTTTCAGCCGATGAACATAAACTTCGGACTTTTTCCGGAGCTTCCACCAACGAAAGAGCGCGGCCGCGATCGCAAGCCCTTGGTCGCCCGCCGCGCACTTGCCGACCTGGACGGCTGGCTGAACGCAATGCCCGTCGCTGCAGAATAACCTGCAGCTCAGGCGACGCGGATCGGACGCGGCTCGGTTTCTGCGAAAGGCATTTTGCGCTCAGCCTCGATCATATAATCCCGCGTGAGGGGCAGCGTCTCGGTTCGCTTGGCCAACTGAACCTGAAACACGACCTGATCGTCGTACCGGAACGCCATCTCCGCGCCAGCGAGGTAGAATTCCCACATCCGGCAGAAACGCTCGTCGTAGAGACTGGCGATCTCCGCCCGTTGCGCGTTGAAGCGCCGGCGCCACTCCGCAAGTGTCTTGGCGTAGTGGAGGCGAAGGATTTCAATGTCGGTGACGAGCAACCCGCTTTTCTCTACTGCAGCCGTCAATTCGCTCAGCGATGGAACATAACCGCCCGGGAAAATGTATTTGGCGATCCACGGATTGGTCGATCCGGGACCATCAAGCCGCCCGATTGTGTGCAGCAGCATCACGCCGTCATCAGCCAGCAGTTGCCGCATCTTGTCGAAGAATTGCCGGTAATGCGGAGCACCAACATGCTCGAACATGCCGACTGAAACGATGCGGTCGTAAACACCGCTAAGCGCGCGATAATCCACCAGCTCGAATCGACAGCGATCGGTGAGCCGCGCCTTTTCGCTGCGCTCGCGCGCCATCGCAATCTGCTCTTCGGAAAGCGTTACGCCGAGAACATTTGCGCCGGCATCGCGGGCGAGATCGAGCGCAAGCCCACCCCAGCCGCAGCCGATATCGAGAATCTTTAGTCCCGACTTGTCGAGCAGCAGCTTCGCCGCGATGTGCCGCTTCTTGGCGATCTGCGCTTCCTCAAGGGTCTCGTCGCCATGGGGGAAATAGGCGCAGGAGTATTGCCGGTCGCGATCCAGAAAACGCGCGTACAACTCACCGGACAGATCGTAGTGATGTGCAACATTCCTCTTGGCGCGCGATACCGGGTTGAATTGCGAGAGCGGCCGCAATTTTGTGCGCAGTGTGCGCAGCGCCTTGTGCAGCCCCGAGGGTTTGGACACGTTCAAATTCCGCATGAGCAGCGCCAGCAGATCGGCCGCATCGCCGCCTTCGATCGTCAGGCGGCCATCCATGTAGAGTTCGCCCAATTTCAGGTCCGGATCGGTCGCTAAATCGAAGATGGCGCGGCGATCATGCAGTCGTATCGTGAGGTGGGGCTCCCCCTTCCCGTAGGTCAGCCGGCGGCCTCCGGGCAAAATCGCTGTCAGGCTCCCTTGTTTCAGCAGCGAGTTGAACAGACGCTTCAGCACGATGAACTCCCTTGGACACCCCAGCCTCTTCAGGCGGCGAACAGCGGAAACAAGAGAAAAGCGCGAATTGGACCCATTGGGTTCCGCGCTCACCCGCCGCGGTCCGCCCTAGACCTTGCACCAGTGCTATAAAGGTCTTCTATCCCGCTGATTTCATTGCCGTTTCGGAACATCCAAGCCGCGCTGGACGGCGGGACGATCAAGCCCGCGCTCCAGCCAGGCTGGCACGCACTTCAGCTCGTCAAATTCGACAAGATCGCGGGCTTCGTAGAAGCCGATCAGATTCCGCACCCAGCCGAGCATGGAAATATCGGCGATGGTGTATTCGTCGCCCATGATCCACTCGCGATCTTCGAGCCGCTGGTCCAGCACGCCAAGCAGGCGCTTCGACTCGTCGGCGTAACGCTTGAGCGGCCGCTTGTCCTCGTATTCGCGCCCAGCGAATTTGTAGAAGAAGCCAAGCTGCCCGAACATCGGGCCCACATTGGCCATCTGAAAGAATATCCACTGGATAGTCTGGTAGCGGCGCGCCGGATTCGCAGGGAGCAGCTGGCCGGTCTTCTCGCCGAGATAAACAAGAATGGCGCCGGACTCGAATAGCGGCAGCGGTGTACCGCCCGGGCCATCCGGATCGAGGACCGCGGGAATCTTGCCATTCGGATTGAGCGAGAGGAATTCCGGCGTCCAACTCTCATTGGCGCCGATATCGACGTAATGTGCCTCATACGGCAGGCCAATTTCCTCTAGCATGATGGAAACCTTCACGCCGTTGGGCGTCGGCGTCGAATAGAGCTGAAGCTTGTCCGGCTCGTTCGCCGGCCAGCGTTGCGTGATCGGAAAGGCGGAGAGATCGCTCATGCGTCGCTCACTTCAATGGCATCCACGCGATCTGGATAGAACGAGAGATAGTCCTTGATCGCCACCATGGCGGGATGCGGAATTTCGTAGCTCCACACCGCGTTCTCTGTGCCTGCCACGCTATAATACGACGCGTCACCTTTGTACGGACAGTAGGTGGTGTGCGCGGTGCGCGTGAGCTGCGCCATATCGGTATCGCTGCGTGGAATGTATCGCACCGCCGGATAGGACGCTTCCTGCAGCGTAAGGGCGTTGTGCGTGTCCGCGATTGTGCGGCCGCCCGCTTTGACGACGACTCGCTTCTGCGTCGGCGTCACGGTAATGGGATGCTCGGGTCCAGGAATTCTGATCGTTTTATTCATCTGCTCATATCGTGGTAGCTCAATTGAATTGCAACGCCGCCCGCCAGTTTAACCTCGGCAATTGCTTGGCGCCGGCCTGCCGTTGAACCGATCTGCGATCCACGCGACTGTCGCCGGCGCGGCCTTTCGTGCAATCATAAGATGACCGATATTTGGAAGCATCATCATATCGACCGGGCTGCCGGACCGACAAAGCTTGCTACGATAGGCAAGTGTTATGGAAGGCAGGACGAGATTATCCGTAGTGCCTTGCGCAAGAAAAACCGGGATGCGCGGCGACAGCGGCCCCGGGGTGTTTCGCTCCAGCAGCGAGCGCCAGGGCTGCCTGTCCGCGAAATCATTCACCTTGAGAAAACTGCGGGCGAGCGCGCGGGTCGGTCCGCGACGGAGCAGAACGTCGAAGAAGCGCTCGATGCAGTCATTGGCAAGTTGATTGATGACAGGAATGGCTTGCGGCATAACGACATCGGCCATCGGCGCATCGTAGACGCGCGACCATGACCACAACGTCATGGCCGTGATGTTGCGTCCACCGGACGTATCGATATCCTCGATCATCAGCTTGCGAAGATCTGTCGCCGGAGCTGCGGCCGCTACGCCGACAAGATTTAACTCAGGTGCGTAGCTGGTTGCGAGCAAACCGGTGAAAAGCGCCGCCTGACCGCCTTGCGAGTGGCCCCAAACGGCGAAAGAATGGCCGCTGCCGACACCAGGTATGAATCGCGCAGCACGCACAGAGTCGATTACGGCTTTGCCTTCGCTATCACCGACGAGATAGGGATGCACGTCCGATGTGCCGAGGCCCGGATAATCCGTGGCGGCAATCGCGTAACCGCGGTCCAGCATATCGCGCAGTCCCTGCACGGACTGGAAAAACGCACGGGCCCGCGAAGGTGCGCAGCGATCCACAATACCGGTCGTTGGATGGGCCCAGGCGACGATGGGGCGGCCCCCGGGCGGTGGTGGACCGTTCGGTACGATGATCACGCCCGATACGGCGATCGCTTCACCGCGCAATCCCGTGGAACGGTAAAGAATGCGGTAGGCATGGGCATTGGCAGGAGCACCCGGCATCGGCTGCGAACGCAGCAACGCTCCCGATTTGTAAGCGGCAAGATTGATTCCCGCTGCCGAATAAAAGTCCAGTTGTGCCTGAGCGACCGCGCTCCATGGCGGCAGGGCGAAAGCCACCGCGGCAGCGAGCGTCACGCCAACCATCGTTCTCCTGCCGTTCGTCACCCCGAGACTCCTATTTCGAAAGGACAATAGTAACATGCATGGTGCGGCGGATGGACATGCCCTGCCGGCGATAAAGCGCGATGGCGGGAGCATTGTCGGAATAGACGTGCAGAAATGGAATTTCGCCCCGCGCCACGATCTGCTTCGCAATTTCAGCCATCAGCATTTGCGCGTAACCGCGGCCGCGGCAATCCGGATGCACGCAGATGCCCGTCATTTCGGTGTAGTTACCGGCCTTCATGCGCTCACCGATCATGGCAGCGAGCCGCCCATCGACCTTGATGCCGAGGAAGGTGCCCAGCGTATGGGTGCGCGCCGCGAAGGGCCCCGGATTGGTGAGCGCCACCAGGTCGGCCATGGCGGGAACATCCGATATATCCAGTCTGACGATCTCTGCCGTTCTGTTAGGCATGTCCGCAGGCGTGCCGATCATCTGTTCGCCCGTTTTCGCCAGCAACACCTCGAAATTGCACGGAATGCTCACCGGCTCCGGCGTGAACAGCACAGCCATTTCGCCCGGTCGCATCAGTTCACATAATGCATCGAAACTTTTCGGCGACATATCCAGCATGTCGGCGAACGGCGCCACGTCCACCGGATATCGCCGCGCACGATCATTGCAGCGCGCGAGGTGGGCCTGCCGCGTTGTCAGCGCCGACCAGATCGGATGATCGAGAATGTGTCCATCGGTTCGGATCACCGCGCGCCCTTATCCTTTGCTGCCGAACAGCGCGACCGCCGCAATGATCAGCTCGGCGAAGATCAGCACAACGATCAGAAGCTCGAGGCGCGTCGAGCGCTGGGTGTCCATCATATCGGTGAAGGTTTGCGCCGCGCTTCCGACCACCCCGACCTTCCCGTTCAGCAGCGTTCCGCGCTCAACGATTTCGTATTCGTCTTCGAGGCGCGCGTAGAACCGTTCCAGCTCCGGATGATCCCACAGGACGTCCGGCTTCTCGGCGAATGCGATGCGGCCCGAAACGCGGTGTTGCGCGAGCAGCGCCGACCCGACGAGTTGCAGAAGAGCCTTGCGCGCTCTCGGCAACCGGCCACTGATAGCGAGATCGCTGGCGGCCGGCTCTATCGTGTCGAACACCGACGCGATCTCCCGCTCATACCGGGCAAGCGCCACGCTCTTGGCGAGAATGTCCGCGATGACGAGAGCGTGGCCGACCGTCAGCTCCCGGACGCGCAGAACGCCGCCCGCCGCCACGCCCTCTTCCTGGTCGGGGCGGATTTCTACCGCGAGCCGCTCTTCCTCAATGGGAGAATGCTGTGTCGTTCCCGTGAGAAAATGGGTTGCGATTTCCTGTTCGTCGGCAGCACTCACCCCGACGCACACGACCACGCCGTAGCGGAAGACAACGATGTAGCCACCGTTCTTTCGAAAGCAGAACGGCGCCGCGGAAAGGATGTCCTTGTACCTCGTGCGGTCAATTGTCAGCCGGTCACTGATCAGCATCGCATGCGCGGAGATCAGCAATTCACCCCGCGCGGCATGCAGGAGCTCAACTGGTTTCACGTTCGCCGAATTCTCTTTCACCACGGCGTCACCTTGGTTGAGGGGTTTTCGGAACGATATTGGTTCGAGTCCCGAGTGCGAGCGCCAAAGCGCACGTGGCTTCGACCCGCTGGATGAACTGGCGGAGGTCGGCGTTGAAGGCACGCCGTTCGGCGCTCTTCATGCCGTGCTTCAGCGCATTCCTGTTGCCTTTGGGCGCACCACGTTTGCGCGTTCCTTCGCGCGCAACGAAATTGTTCGCTTTGTTCGGCGAAAAATGGGTACCCCCCTCCCCCTCATCCGGCCGCGCAAGTGAATTGTTCGTTTTGTTCGGCAAATTTTGCGCAATCTGCACCTCGCGCGCGATCTGCGCGTAGGCCGCACTGGCAAACTCAAGTGATGGGCGCAGGACGTCCGCATCCGGCAGGTGCGATATGAGTTCAGCGCGGGCGCTCTCGCGCTTGGCTTTGCCCGCGGCGCTGCGGCCGCCATGTTTCCACGCATTGCGGTTGCCCTTCGGCGCTCCACGCTTCCGGGGTTGCCGCGCGTCATCCGCTCTCGAATCTGTCGGCGTCATGCGAGCAGTATAAGGCCGTTTTGCCGGTGGAGACTTTCGGCGTGGCAAATAATTTTAGCGCGTTGATCGCGAACGGCTTTTCGGAACCTGGGTGGCGAATAAGTGGGGGATAACCGCGCGCGCGCCGCACCGTTACTTCTCGTAGAAATAGTAGCAGCCAATCAGCGTGTGTCCCGTGCCCGGCTTGTCCTCGGACATTAGCGTGACAGTGCGCTGCGACGCGATTTGAAGTTCGCAATTGCGCATGCCTTCTCCAGATTCGCATTTCTGCAGGGCCTTGCCGAGCGCCTTCTCCGCCGCTTTGCGGGTATCGTCGAATGTGCCATCCAGCGTGAGTGAAAAGCCGACGCCCATGCCGACGCTGCCCGGAAAGGCCTGGCTGACGTTCATGCCCAGCACCGCAACCTTCGCCTTCGGCAGGAAGTAGGGGTCGTTGTCGTGCGGCGAGAAGTGCGCGTGGAAGCTGTCGCCGAATGCCTTCAGTTTCGCCGGATCGCCCTTCTGCCAGTCGGCCCACGAATCCTTGCACAGGGCCATGCGGGTGAGCGCGTCATCATCCGCCGCCAAAGCCGGAAGTAAAACAACGGAAAATGCCAACGTCGCGCAGACTATCCCTGCAAATGTCATGCTGTGCCCCCGCGATGCAGGCAGGATGACACAATTCAACAACTTTCACCTCACCGCCGGCGGATCGGGCCGCAGATAGACAACCAATACCAGCCGCTCCTGTCATCCCCCGGCCAAGCGGATAGCCCATCAGGAAAGCGCGCTTTCGACATCCGTTTTGGCGAAATCGCTCCCCACGTACAGAAGAGCGCAGTTGTTATCCTTGGCGACAGTATAGCTGAAGCAATCTCCGAAGTTCAGTCCCGCCGATTTTGCGCCCCTGCCCCAGCGCGCGTGCGCATCCGCGATGCGCCGTGCTGTTGTCTCCGTGACGGACACGATCTCAAAACCCAATTCATCGACAAGGCGCTGCATTTCAACACGAAGATTTCGTTCCCGCGCCACGATCAACGCCTCCGTCAATGTGCCGGCTGATATCAGCAGGTGGCTGTCGGCTCTCAGAGCAGCATCGCAAATGTCGGCGACTGGCTCATTTAGAAGAATGGCCATCAACGCCGACGTATCGACGGCGATCACTTGGGCAGACCAGATTCGTCATAAAGGTAATCTTGGCTTCGCGCCGCACAGGGGCCCGGCTTGGCCTTCTTAGCCGCCCTCTTCCGGATTGACTGCAGCACCGACGCCTTTTCCTCGGCGGTTGGCTTGCGTGCAGCCGGCACGAGCTTCACCGTTGGCTGGCCGTGCCGGGTAAGCACGATCTCTTCGCCCGCCTCCGCCCGCCGGACAAGCTCCGTGAGCTGCCCTTTGGCTTCTGTGACCGTAACGCGCATTCCGCAATGTTAGACCATTCAATGGTCCATTTCAAGTTTCGTCAGCTTTTGGAGGCATTGATCGCCACGGCGGCACGGATGAGTGCCTTGAAAGCCTTCTCGTTGATCTTGTCGCCTTCATGGAAATCGATGGCGCGCCGCACATTGCCGTCGAGGCTGGAGTTGAAGAGCCCGGATGGGTCGTTCAACGTGGCGCCTTTCGCGAAGGTGAGCTTCACTTTGTCCTTGTACGTCTCGCCGGTGCAGAGGA